>JAHFCA010000121.1 GCA_023249715.1 Elusimicrobiota bacterium | reverse complement strand
TCTCTCTCGAATGCGAGGTTAGGTTTTCGTCTATCTTCGCATAATTTTTTCCCAGCTTGTTTAAAAAATTAAAAGCGGGTAAAAAATGTTTTCCACAATAGATTGCAATTCCAACTATCGCCAGGATTCCTAATGCAAGTACGGTATCTAGCCCTGGCAAAATCGAAAGTAGCCTACCAATAAAAACTTCTCCAGATGGCCTATAATGCCAATATGTAATAAAAGGGACAATGCCTATCCCAGTCGCTTCGTTTACTCCAAACCCCATTTGTTTAACGAATTTTCCATGGGAGTTAATTGGTTTGCGATTCATTCCCCATTCCTTGACTTTTAAGGTTTCAGATGGTAGATTTAAACCGATAAGATTTTTGAGTAAGGGAGAGAAAAATGGACGAACTTCTTCTGAAATATGTAAGTGTTGATCCGCAAATCCATCATGGGAAGCCTTGTTTTCGCGGGACACGAATTCCGTTATATATTGTTTTAGAGCTATTAGAGGGCGGAATATCCACAGCAGAAATAACCGGCCCAAATTATTACCCTGAATTAACCAGTGAGCATATTCGCGCAGCCCTTCATTTTGCGGCGGAATACGCGAAAAATCAGGAGTATACCTATTTCGCCAAATCTGCTTAATTAGCAAATCTGTGAAGTTTCTAATTGATGAAAATGTTCCGATAGGTCTACTAAAAAATCTTAAAAGCTTGGGCCATGGTGCAGTTAGAGTACCCCTTTCCTCAACAGATTTAGAAATAGCCAACCGCTCCAAAAGTGAAGAACGCATCCTTGTTACATTAGACAAAGACTTTACGAACGTTGCTTTGTACCCGCCAGCTGAATTCAATATTGTCCATATCCAAATCCACCCGCCGTACCAAGAGGATATTATTGAAGCTTTTAAGAAATTGCTCGATTCGCTTCCCTCCAACAAATTCAATGGCTTAATTGTCTTAAGAAAATCTGGCCACATTAAGATTTCGGATTTATAATCCCTAACCCCTTTTTTAGAATTCTGTTGAGCATGGAGATAGACTCCAAGAGCTAAGTCTGTTTCTCCTTTCTTTTGAGAGGTGCTCCCCAAAAAAGGCAAGAAACTAAATGGGATAGGCGGGGCGTCATTCGGAGATTTTTTGCTTGGATAAAGTGTTCTGAACTTTTGGAGGTGTGTATTCCACCATTGTTTTATTTGTAAACCTAACGGTTTAATTGCTTTTTGATTGTCGCTGGTAATCTCTTGTTTTTCATTAATGCGGAGAGAAAATTTTATGGAGCCGTTCGGTCTTTGGAATAAAATTTGGGATTCGTGGGGGAAGAGTTTTTTGACTGCTTTGATCTTTGTTATTTCTGTGGAAGGGGATCCCTCTAAAGTTTGAAATGCAGTAGTCGCTTGGGCGGGGGAAGAAAATTGGGGTGAAACAAGAGCTAGAAAACCAATCACAAATAGAGCGGCTAAACTGGGGAGGTGCTTGGGGAATGTTTCTGGCGGGACGGAAAGTTTTTCTCCGGAGAAGAGTTTTTCTAATGGGGTTTTTTCTTGAGTGAAAACGTTGAGGTAGGCGGAACCGTCGCGTTCATTTATTTTTGTTATCTTGGGAACAAAATTGATGACGGTTAGGCCGTTTTCGGTTAGATTCTTTTCGATTCCTTCCGAGTGAAACCCTCCTGTAACAAGAACCGATATTTTAGATTTATTGTTCTCCACCGCTTTTAGGAAATTTTTGGTCATGGCAGCGTCTCGCGCATTTGCTTCTCTGTAGAAATCTTGGAATGA
This sequence comes from Elusimicrobiota bacterium, assembly GCA_023249715.1. Lineage (GTDB taxonomy): Bacteria > Elusimicrobiota > Elusimicrobia > 2-02-FULL-39-32 > 2-02-FULL-39-32 > JAHFCA01. The sequence goes on along the minus strand of JAHFCA010000121.1, from coordinate 3,002 downwards.
CTTTAGGTTGAGGGAGCGCATATCGGCTAAAGTTTCGTATTCTTTCCACTCTTCGGGCATGAGTGTGAACTCGATTAGCTTTTGAGTGAGATGCAGCTGCCTGGATTTAGCAATAAGATCTTTTTCAGCAGGGTTTTGAGCTAACTTTTTATATCCGTTCTTTTCTAGTTCTTTTAACCCTTGGAAAAATTCTTCGGTATTGATGGCGTCGGAAAGTAGAGTGTAACGAATATAGCGGTCCATAGACGGATATTGGCTTAACTGGATATTATTTTCATTGCACAAATTTATTAAAGCGCCATAGTACTCCGAATAGCGTAGCTGTCCAGAACGGTAAAGCAGCGTTTTATGGGTGAGCATTTCAATTTGAGATTTGCTCATGGAATGAACCAAGGTTTGGATAAGAGCGGTTCTTTCTCTTTCTACCGCTTTAAAGTCAAGAGAATTTTCTATTTCCCAGGCTTTTAGAAAATTTTTGACCGATTTGTTGGAAGAGGGTTCTGGGTTTGAGAGCGTTTGTAAATATTCGCCTAATCTTATTTGCCCCTCCCGGTATTTCCTTACATTTTGGTCAAACATTTGGAGTTTAGGGTTGAAAACTTTTGCTTTTTCTTGTTCCATGCTCGCGCTTAATAGGGCCAGCTTTTGCTGATAGTCGGGAACTAATTTAGAGGATTGCTTATACGCTTCTACATTCGCGCGATAGTGAGATTCCTCGTCGATTCCGACCAGTTCTGGAATTTCTTTAGGGGAATTAAACGCCGCGTGAATAGCCCCGGAAATTTTATTCGTTTTTAGAAGGTAGTCCGCCACTTTGTGCACCGCGTCTGGATGTGGAAATTTTCTAAATCTGGTTAAATCTATGGGGCCAAACGCTCCTTCTAAAGCCACCAAACCCACTGTATCCGTTTGGAGTAGTCCTTCCAGTGTGGCGCCGATGTTCTTTTGCGCTTCGGGGTTGAGGTGAACATCTTGGATGTGGAGCACTAGCGGCCGCGCTTTATTTTGGGGAAGGCTCGAAATTTTTCTAATATTGCCGGGGAGCGTGGAAAGTGTTTCCATAAACTTAGAAAGCTGTGGGAGAAGGGTTGGATTGATTGAAAAGCGTGAATCCATGCCCAGGGCGCCAAAATTCTGGATTCCCGCATTCGCGGGAAGGACGAGTGATTGTAAGTTGTCAGGTAGGCTTGCCAGAGTAACTGAGGATTGTTCCGATTTCCCCTTCGATTTATTTAAAAACTCTCTCCTTTCTTCCCACAGATTCGCCTGGGCAAAAGGGGGTGCGAGGGCGGTAAAAAGGAGAGCCCCAACCACGAGAGAGGCGATCCCCTTTTTGTATTTTAATTTCCTTAAAACTTGGTACGCGCGCGTAAACATAAACACTCATACCAGTATAGAAAGATACCCCTATGCTTGTCTTAAACTTTTTGTAACATTTTTGTAACATTTTTTAGGAAATGATAAACTTTAGAAAATGGGTCAAACAATAGTTTTAGGAGGGGTTTTTAAAGGCCAAAGAATTCCCGCCCTAGAGCAGTCCACTTACGTACGCCCCATATTGGCTCAGTTTAAAAAATCCCTGTTTGATATATTAAAAAACTCTATCTTGGATTGCGCTTTTTTAGATCTTTTCGCGGGGACGGGTTCTGTGGGAATAGAAGCATTTTCCAGAGGGGCTAAAGAGGTGTTTTTTATAGAGCAAAACCAAAAGTGCGCGCAGAATATTAACCATATGATCCAAAAAATTTCTCAAGGGAATCCGGAGTTTTTTAAGGGGAAGGAGTGCCGGGCGTATCGGGCGGATGTGTTGCGGGGGGTAGGGTGGCTGGGAAAAGAGTTCGATATTATTTTTTCTGGCGCTCCATATGTGGATGAACATAAAAAACCGCTCTATTTTGTAAGCAAATTATTGGTCATGCTAGAGAGGGAAAATCTGCTTAAAAAAAACGGCCTCTTTATAGCCCAGCGCCACAAAAAAGAACCTTTTGAAGTTCCTGCTTCGTGGAATCTGAGTCGAGAGGAACAGTATGGGGACACCACTCTTTCATTTTTTAAACGCCTATGATTGGAAAAGCTCTTTTAGATTTTTTTAAAAGTAATTTTGGCAGGAAGGCTGCCTTGGAGCTTTCTTACTCCAAAATTTCCAGTTACCGCTTTTGTCCGTGGAAGTATAAACTTATTTATGTGGATGGTTTAAAAATTCCGCCTAACCCGGCTCTCTCTTTGGGTTTGTCTGTCCATAGAGCCCTGGAGGTCTATCATCGCCATAAAGGGACAACACTGGAAGAACTGTTAGAAGCCTACAATGAAAAATGGGTCAATGAAGGTTTTGTTACTCCCCAGCAGACCCTGCAATATTTTGAAAAAGGGAAAAAGATGCTGGTAAACTATTTTGAATTCTCTCAAAACAGAAAATCGGAAATTGTGGCGGTGGAAAAAGATTTTAGATATTCTCTTGGGTCTTATATTTTAAGAGGCATTATCGATAGAATAGACCGCTCTCCCGACGGCACTTATGAAATTATCGATTACAAAACTCACGCGGAAATGTGGGAGGAAGCGCGCATTCATTCCGATTTGCAGCTCACGCTCTATGCGTTGGGAGCCAAGGAGGCGCTGTCTATAGAGCCCACTGCGCTCAGTTATTTTTTTCTCGCTCACAACAAGGTGGTTTCCACCCAGCGGACAGATTTAGATAAGAAGGCGGCGATCCAAGAATTGGAAAACGCGGCGGAAAAAATAGAAAAAGGGGAATTTGCTCCTAATACCGCGCAATGTCATCGGTGCGATTTCAGAAATTCCTGCAAATATTCTATTGTGAAAGGGGTCCCCAATAACCATGCCAAAACAAAATAATTTTTTTTCTAAAAGCTGGGTCATTAAAGTGGGGGGAAGCCTACTCGCTCGAGATCAATTTGCGGATTGGGTAAAAAGTGTCACCCAAGTAATGCGCCAACATCCCACGGTGCTGGTACACGGCGGGGGTAAAGAAATTACCGAGT
>JAHFCA010000120.1 GCA_023249715.1 Elusimicrobiota bacterium | reverse complement strand
CACCAATTAGAAAATCCCCATCTTAAGCTCCAGGCGCTGGATATTTCCGATTTTGAGACGATAAATCCCTATTTTAAAGGGATCGATTGGGTTTTTCATTTAGCCGCCTTAGCCGATATTATTCCTTCTATTCAGAACCCGCGCGGCTATTTTTCCTCGAATGTGGAAGGAACTATTTCTGTTCTGGAAGCTTCCCGATTAAACGGCATAAAACGTTTTCTCTACGCAGCCTCTAGTTCTTGCTATGGCATTCCCGATTCTTACCCTACTCCGGAAACCTCTAGAATACGGCCGCAATACCCCTACGCTCTCACCAAAAATTTGGGAGAACAGATGACCTTGCATTGGGGGCTGGTCTACAAACTGCCCGTAGTCTCGGTACGATTCTTTAATGTCTATGGGCCCCGTTCCAGAACTTCTGGAACTTATGGCGCCGTTTTTGGCGTATTCCTAGCGCAAAAATTGCAAGGGAAACCTTATACGGTAGTAGGGGATGGCAACCAAACTAGAGACTTTACTTTTGTAACCGATGTAGCGGACGCCTGCGTGACGGCGGTAAAATCGAATGTTAGTCAGGAAATTTTTAATGTGGGGTCCGGCCGCCCCGTCAGCGTCAACTATTTAGTAAAACTGTTGCAAGGCGAAATAACGTATATTCCCAAAAGGCCGGGGGAGCCGGATTGCACGCACGCGGATGTCTCTAAAATTCAAAAAATGCTCCACTGGAAATCTAAAGTTTCCTTTGAAGAAGGAGTGCGGATTATTTTAAAGCATATCGAAGACTGGAGAGAAGCTCCGGTTTGGACCAAAGATTCTATCGCCGAAGCCACCAAAGAATGGTTTCAGTATCTTTCGAAATAAAGGGTTAAAATGAAAACAGAATCTAGTGCGACCAATGGCAGTAAATCTTCCTCTTTTGCCAAAATCCTTCCGTTAGAAGAACTCTCAAAAATTATTCAGGCCGCAAAAAAGAAAGGGAAAACCGTAGTGCAGTGCCATGGCGTGTTTGATCTTTTGCATCCGGGCCATATACACCATTTTGAAGCGGCAAAAAAAGAAGGGGACATTCTAGTTGTCACTCTCACCCCCGATGAACATGTCAACAAAGGGCCGGGCCGCCCGGTCTTTAACCAACGGCTACGGGCAGAATCCATAGCTTCTATCGGCTGTGTGGACTATGTGGCCGTCAATCTTTGGCCCACCGCCATAGAAACGATTAAGAAAATTCAGCCGAATATCTATGTAAAGGGGAGCGACTACGAAAAAGCGAGCGACGATTTAACCGGAAAAATTACAGAAGAAGAAGAGGCCGTTCAGGCGGTAGGAGGAAGAATTCATTTCACGCATGAAGTTTCTTTTAGCTCTACCGAGTTATTAAACCGGCACTATATGGTCTATCCCGACCAAGCCCAGCTCTATCTGGAAAAATTTAGAAAAAAATATCAACCGCAACAGGTCATCGATGTTTTAAAAGGACTCTCCAATTTAAAAGTTTTAGTCATTGGAGAAACCATTATCGATGAATACCATTACTGTAACCCCATGGGGAAATCGGCCAAAGAGAGCATTGTGGTTTGGAAATATTCCAATGAAGAGGCGTTCCCCGGTGGAATTTTAGCCTGCGCCAACCATTTGGCCGGGTTTACGGAACACGTGGATTTAGTTTCTATTTTAGGGAAAGAAAATTCGAGAGAAGATTTTATTCTGGAAAATTTAAAACCACATGTAAAACCGATCTTTTTTTATAGAGACGATGCTCCTACCATTGTTAAGAGAAGATTCGTGTGGGATCCCTTCCTGGTTAAAATGTTCGAAGTGGCTTTTATAGAAGACCATCCCGTCGCTCCAAAACTGGAAAAAGAGATCATTAAAACGTTAAATAAAATTTTACCGCGTTACGATATGGTAATCGTTACCGACTATGGCCATGGCTTTTTAACTCCGGGAATGATTGATGTGCTTTCTAAAAAATCTAAATTTTTGGCGGTCAACACGCAAACAAACAGCGCCAACACCGGCTTTAATACCATTATTAAATATCCGCGCGCCGACTACGCCTGCATTGACGAGCCAGAAATGCGTCTGGCCCACCAAAGCAAATTTGGAAAATTGGAAGATTTAATTGTTAAAAGCGCTAAAGCGCTAAAGTGCCAGTATTTAACCGTGACCCGAGGGCACCATGGTTCTTTGGTCTATTCCAAAAAAGATGGCTTCGCCTCCGCGCCTATATTTTCCAAAGAGATTGTGGACCGCGTGGGAGCGGGAGACGCTTTCCTGGCCATTACCGCTCCCTGTGTAATGAAAAAAGTCCCTGCGGATTTAGTTGCCTTTATCGGAAACACCGTGGGAGCCCTGGCGGTTAAAATCGTGGGGAATAGAACCGCCATTGAGCCCGTGGCCCTTTACAAATTTATTAACGCATTATTAAAGTAAGGAGATAGAAGTATGATTAAAACGATCCCCACTCAATATTTGAAAGATTTAGGAGACCTCTTCCTAAAAATTGAATCGAGCCATGCTTCCAAAGGATCGTTGTCCTTAGAAGAGGGCATGGAAGAAGCGATTTCCATGATTGTAAAGTGCTCTACTCAAGGGAACAAAATTATCTTTATAGGAAACGGCGGAAGCGCCGCCATCTCCAGCCACCAATCGGTGGACTATTGGAAAAATGGAGGCATGAGGGCGATCGCCTTTAACGATACGAGCCTACTTACCTGCGTGGGAAACGACTACGGCTATGAACATGTTTTTGAAAAACCAATCGAAATGTTTGCCGACAAAGGGGATTTGTTGATCGCGATTTCTAGTTCCGGGAAATCTCCCAATATTTTAAATGGAGTTAAGATGGCGAAATCTTTAGGTTGCCCTGCCCTTACCCTGTCCGGATTTAAACCGGACAACCCCTTGCGCGGTTTAGGGGATTTAAATTTTTATGTTCCCGCTCCCACAGGCGCCTATGGCTTTGTGGAAATTTCCCACGAAACGCTCTCTCACTGTTTTGTGGACATGATTATCGAAAGAAAATTAAAGGAGATTCCCAAGCATGAAAGTTAAATTTTCTTATCTCGAAGAACAGTTTGCCGACCCCGATCCCATCCTTCAGGAAATTAAAAAAGTAGTTCAAAGCGGGGACTTTACTTTAGGAAAACAAGTAGGACAGTTTGAAGAAAAGTTCGCCCAAGTCATCGGCACAAAATACGCGGTGGGAGTAAACTCCGGAACCGACGCTCTCTTTTTAAGTTTAAAAGCGTTAGGGATTGGCGCGGGGGACGAAGTGATTACGATGACCAGCACGTTTATCGCCTCCGCGGGAGCGATTGCCCAGACCGGAGCCACTCCGGTATTTGTGGACTGTGACGCAGAATATTTAATCGCCCTCGACCAAATTGAAAAAGCGATTACTCCCCGCAGCAAAGCAATTCTGCCTGTTCACTATGCCGGCCACCCGGTGGACATGCCAAAAATTTTAGAGATCGCCAAAAAACATAATTTGCACGTTGTGGAAGACGCCTGCCAAGGAATTCAGGCGGCGATTGACGGAAAATGCGCCGGTTCATTTGGGATTGCCGGCGGCTTTAGTTTGCATCCGCTTAAAAATATCAACGTGTGGTCGGATGGAGGAATAATTACCACTAATTCCAAGGAGATGGCCGAAAAATTAAGACTCCTCCGCAACCACGGCATGAAAAATAGAGATGAATACGCTTTCTTTGGCTATAACTCCCGTTTGGATACCGTGCAGGCGGCGGTGGGGCTTTATCTCATTAAAGATTTAGATTTTATTACGAGCCAGCGCATTAAAAACGCGGCAAAATATGATTCCGCCCTTTCTAAAATAGAGGAAATTACAGTCCCCGCGAGAAGAAAAAACGGGCGGTATGTTTACCACCTCTACATTATTCAAGCTAAAAAAAGGGATGAACTTTTAGCCCATCTCATTAAAAACGGCATTGAGGCTAAAGTGCATTATCCCTTTCCGTTACACTTGCAGGAATGTTCTAAACATTTAGGGTACAAAAAAGGGGATTTCCCTATTGCCGAAAACCAGGCGAAGAATATTATTACCCTTCCTGTGCACCAACATTTAACGGATGAAGCGGTTCAATATACCATTGACCAAATTACGCAATTCTATGCGAAGGAGTTAGTAAAATGAAAAAAGTTTTTATTAGCGGCGGAGCCGGATATGTGGGATCCATTCTTATTCCTAAATTATTAAAGGAAGGGTACGACGTTATGACCATCGATACCCTATTTTTTACCGACATTGGGTTAAAAAACGTATTAAATAACCCCCACTTTAAACTGATTTTAGGAGATATTCGGGATAAAGAGTTGCTGCGCAAATCCCTTAAAGGAATGGACGCGGTGATACACTTAGCTTCAATCTCAAACGATCCTTCCAGCGATTTAAATCCGCAGCTCACAGTGGAAGTAAATTTTGAAGCCACTGTAAATTTAGCCGAAATGTCTAAGGAATTAGGGGTAAAAAGGTTTATCAATGTTTCTACTTCCAGCGTCTACGGAATTAAAGAGATGCCCAACGTAACAGAAGAATTACCTTTGGAACCGCTTACCGTCTACTCTAAAACAAAAGCGGACGCGGAACCAAAAGTCCACGCCCTGAACGATAAAAATTTTGTGGCGATGACCATCCGTCCCGCCACTGTTTGCGGCTATTCTCCCAAAATGAGGCTGGACCTAACCGTTAATATTTTAACGATGCACGCTTTAACCAAGGGAAAAATTACAGTCTTTGGCGGCAACCAAAAACGGCCCAACATTCATATAGAAGATATTACGGACTATTACGTTAAACTGCTTAAAATTCCCGA
>JAHFCA010000119.1 GCA_023249715.1 Elusimicrobiota bacterium | reverse complement strand
AAATTCCTCTTCCACAAAGCGGGACAAATTTAAATTCCCCAAGCAACAATCCCCATACCCCTCAAGAGGGATCTCACCACAAGGGTTAGTACTAATCACTTCCATGCCGTTATATTCAGAAGTGGATTCCCGTTTAATCGTATCCCAAAAGAGAACGCCGGGCTCCGCCCAATCCCGCGCTCCGGCAATGAGCTCTTTCCAAATCTCTTTGGAGGGAACGCGTTTGCGCACTTCCACTTTTTCGTTCTTAAAGTAGAGTTCAAAATCTTCCCCTTTTTCCACCGCCCGCATGAGCCCGTCGGAAATGCGAACAGAAATATTGGCGAACCGAACAGTGCGCAAATTTCTCTTCACTCTCATGAAATCTAAAATGTCCGGGTGAGAATCGCGGATCGTGATCATGAGCGCTCCCCGTCTTCCCGCTTGGCCAATGGTTCCCGTCGTCAATGAGAAAAGGTCCATAAAGGAAACCGACCCCGTTGAAGTAAGCGCCGCATTATTCACGCGAGCCCCGCGCGGCCTTAAAATAGAGATATCCGTTCCTACGCCACCCCCATAAGAATAGGTGCGGGCCGCTTCTTTCATCCAATCAAAAATATCTTCCAAACAATCCCGCTTTACGGGAATCACATAACAATTGAGCAAGGTCACATTGCGGGGGTTGCCAGCTCCAAACAGAATACGCCCGCCGGGAATAAAACGAAAATCGGATAAGAGCCAATAAAATTTTTCCTGCCATTCATTTTTCAGGGAGTCGTTCCCCTCGACAGATGCCAGCTCGCGAGCCACCCGAAGCCACATCTCCACAGGAGTTTTCTCAACCACTCTCCCAGTTTTATCGCGCAAGGCATACTTATCTAAAAAGACTCGGCAGCGTAAGTTATCGCTATTAAAGAATTCAGCGGTCTCTTTTGTCACCGGCGCTGGTTCAACCTTAAATGTTTCTTCTTTAACTTCTTCCACTTTATTCTGTTCTTTGGCACCTTCTCCATGGATCACTTCCTTTCCCACTTCTTGGCTCATAGGTTACCCCCTTGCATAGGTTTGTTTCTCCACTTTTTTTATTCGAAATTTTTTTCTTCTCTTCATCTTTTTTATTTCATGTAAAAAAGAATCCACGTCTGAAAATTTTTTATAGACCGAAGCAAAGCGAATATAGGCCACCTGGTCTATTGCGTGCAATTTTTCTAAAACTTTTTCTCCGATCACTCTGGATGGAACTTCCATCACATAATCTTTAAGTTCATATTCCACTTCCGCCGTAATTAAATCAATCCTATCCATAGGAACAGATCTTTTTTCGCAGGCGCGCACGATCCCTTCTCGCAGTTTTGCGCGGTCATAGGGTTCTCTCCGCTCATCGGATTTAATGACCATCGTGGGAACTTCTTCCAAACGTTCATACGTGGTAAAACGTTTGTGGCATTCTTTACAGACTCTACGACGTCTCACCACGCTAGCGGATTCGAGCGGGCGGGAATCGACTACAGAATCATCTTTTGAACGACAATAAGGACATTGCATATTTTAGGCTTTTCCCCACAACTGGTAGAGTGTTATCAATAATAGCTCCTATATCTAGTTCTGTCAAGCTCTCTTTTACCGACGAGAAAAGAGCTCAAAAAAATGTATACTATATTTTTATGCCCATAGAATTTGAGAATTCTTTTTCCCCTGAACCCGAAGTCCGGTTAGCCAACGCGTTCCATCTCCCCTACGATAACGCCGTCGCTACCGCCAGAACCTGTTATTCCTCCAAAGTTATTTATTCCAGCGACGTCAACAAAGATAATAGTTCTCGAGAACGTCGGGACTCTATCGCTCGCAGCATCTATGTAGCGGGGCACCACACCACCCTCCAGCACGCCTCCTTTCAATTTGTCATAGAGAAAGTAAGCCGCCAGGCGATCTGGAGCTTTCTCCATAGCCACCCTTATTATAATTCTGAACAAGTAAGCCAGCGGTATGTGGAAGTAAAGGGGTCCAACTTCGCCATCCCTCCCCTACAAGAAACAGCCAAAAAAATTTATTGTGAAACGGTGCAGGCTTGTATGGAAGCTTACCAAAAATTAGGAGAACTTTTGCGCCCCACCATTGAACAAGAATATTATAAAATTTTCCCGCACCGAAATTTAAACGATAAAAAATGGCAAAGTTCTCTCAAAAAAAGAGCTCAAGAAATTGCTCGCTATGTTCTCCCCGTCGCCACCCATGCCCATCTCTATCACACCATTAGCGGCGTCACCTTGTTGCGCTATAAACGCCTCTGCGCCCTCTTTGATGCCGCCGAAGAACAAAAAATTTTAGTCCAGAAAATGGTAAAAGAGGTCGAATCTTGGGACCCGGAATTTTTTAAATTCGCGGAAGATACTCTCCCTTTGGAAGAAACTCCCGAATATCATTTTTTCGCGGGTGAATCGCTCCAACTCAATCCAAAAGCTAAAGAATTTATAGCGGAATTCGACACCTCTCTCGGCAACAGAATATCTCTCCTTGTCGATTATAAAGTAAATTCAGAGATAGTTTTAGCCGATTCTGTTCGTCACGTCTTAGGAAAAAATAAAAAAGATCTCTCGGACACGGAAGCGATCGATTGGGTGATGAATCCGGAAAAAAATGGGTACTTATCGCAAACGCTCAATGTAACCACTCTCGGCAAACTGACCCGCACTATGGTCCACCCCCACTTTACCTTCCGCAGAAAAATTTCTCATACGGCGGACTCGCAAGATCAGCGCCATCGCACGGTGCCGGGATCCCGTCCCATTTTATCTAAACATTTAACCGCCGCCCCCGATTATATAATTCCGGAACTAATTCAAATTACGCCCCTGGCGCTGGAGTTTTACCGCGAGACCATGCATCTCATTTGGAAAAATATTTTTCTCCTTTTAAATTTAAACGTTCCGGTGGAATTTGCTCTCTATTTATTGCCCAACGCCACCCCCATTCGTTTTGAAGAATCGGGCTCTTTAATGGATTTCCACCACAAGTGGGTCCACCGCCTCTGCTATACGGCCCAGGAAGAAATCTGGAGAACCTGTCTGGAAGAAACAAAACAAGTCAGTGAACTTTTTCCCAGGATCGGAAAATATCTCTATGCGCCCTGCGCGTTAAGAAAATCAGCCGACAGAAAACCTTTTTGTCCGGAGGGAGACCGTTTCTGCGGGATTCCCGTCTGGAAACAAAACTTAAATGAATATCAAAGGATACTATAAATCATGTCTACCATAGCGATTGTAGGAACCCAGTGGGGGGATGAAGGAAAAGGAAAAATTGTGCATCTCTTAGGCAAAGAAGCGGACGGTATCGTCCGCTACCAGGGAGGCCCCAACGCCGGGCACACCGTTGTTTTCGATGGCAAAATGTTCGTCCTCCATCTGATCCCAGCGGGAATTTTAATCCCTAAAAAAATCTGTTATATCGCGAATGGGGTCGTCATCGATCCCTTCTCTCTTTACGAAGAGGTCCAACTTTTACAAAAACGGGATATTACAGTGGCGGGAAGACTCTTTATTTCTGAACTGGCTCACCTCATATTTCCCTATCACAAAATCTTAGACGTGGCCCGGGAAGAATCGACCGCTCAAGGCTCCAGAAAAATCGGAACCACTCGCAAAGGCATTGGTCCGGCCTATGCCGACAAAGTGGAACGCACCGGGATACGCGTCATCGACTATTTAGAAAAAGAAACTTTCGAAGAACTGTTAGAGCAAAACCTGAGACTAAAGGAAAAATTCCTGCAAAAATTCAGTGCCATAGAAAAATTGCGCAAAGAGATTTTAGACCAGGCAAAAATTCTGCGCCCCTTCTTAAAAAAGTTCGCCTGCGATACTTCCTGGATGCTCAATTGCGCCATAGAAAAAAATAAAAAAATTATTTTTGAAAGCGCTCAGGGCACGATGCTCGACATCGACTTTGGCACGTATCCTTATGTGACCTCTTCCAACCCCATCGCCGGAGCGGTCGGTTCCGATTGCGGCATCGGCCCCAATAAAATCGATTCTATTTTAGGGATCGTAAAAGCGTATACCACGCGTGTGGGAGAAGGTCCTTTCCCCACAGAACTTAAAGATGAGGTCGGCGAAAGGTTGAGACAAGTGGGGAAAGAGTTTGGAGCCACCACAGGGCGTCCTCGCCGTTGCGGCTGGTTCGACGCGTTAGTAGTGCAACGTTCTGTGAGAATTAACGGAATCACAAAACTCGCTCTCACTAAACTGGATGTGCTCGCTGGGATTGACGCGTTAAAAGTTTGCGTAGCCTATAAACACCGCGGCAAAACCCTCACTCAATTCCCCAATAGCCGCACTATTCTAAGAGAGGCGGTCCCAGTTTACAAAACTCTTCCAGGATTTAAAGAAATTCCAAAGGATGCCAAAAAATGGGAAGATCTTCCTGGAACGGCGCAACGCTATGTCCAATATTTGGAAAAACTCTCCGGAGCCAAAATCTCCTTTGTCTCCTTAGGGAGAAGCCGCGACGAAACCATCCGCCTCGACAAATCCTCTCTCTGGGAATAATAAACCTACCTCCCTCCCCCGCTCCCCCACTCGCGAATAGAGTTGCGGCCGGCAGCTTTTGCTTTGTAAAGAGCGGAGTCGGCTCTGCGGATAAGCTCTTCCAAGGAAGGAGCTTCCGGGAGATAACACGCGACCCCTAGGCTCACTGTGATAGAAATAGGCGGGGAATAAGGAGTGAAAATTTTAAGTTCCTGAATCGCATCTTTAACTCTCTTAGCCATTTCTCTCACCTCTTCCTGCGGAGCCAACCCTATTAAAACAGCAAACTCTTCTCCCCCATATCGGCAAATAGTAACCCCCGGATTCAAAGTTTTTCTCAAACTTTCCGCTACTGATTTTAACACCTCATCCCCCGCCAAATGGCCAAACGTATCATTCACTTTTTTAAAGTGATCCA
>JAHFCA010000118.1:684-4927 GCA_023249715.1 Elusimicrobiota bacterium | reverse complement strand
TTGGAAAGAATCGAAGCTGCTGGCATCTTCTCTTGTTCAATTAGGATGGCCCTTGGCGGTGGCAGCCATTCTAACAGAAATTACTCTGCGCTTTGACAGGATTTTAATTGATCGTTTTTTTGGAGAAGCCGAAGTGGGAATCTATCAAGCTAGTTTTAATTTAACTATTATCCCACGAGAAGCTCTTTTAATTCCATTTATTACCGCCTTGGCTTCTAAACTCTACCACTATTACGCAAACGATAAGAATGCTTTTATGCGGTTATTTGAAAAATCAAACATTATTTTATGGATTGGTTCTTTGGGAATTATGGGACCGTGTATGGTATATCCGAATAAAATCATAGAGTTTTTCTACGGAAAAGAATTTAGCAGGGCGGCCTCTATTTTACCTGTTCTCATCAGCGGTATATTGCCGTTTTTTCTCTTAGTTCTCTGGCAGAATGTGCTGATAGCCCAGGGAAAGACAAAAACTCTCCTATGGATCAACTTTTGCAGCGCCATTTTTTCTGTTTTGGCTAATACACTCTGCATAAAATATTTGGGTATTACGGGCGCGGCGTGGGTCACGTTAATCAGTTTTTCCGGCGCTTTGTTGCTTACATTTTTTATACTTAAAGACGAGAAATTATTTTTTAGTCTCAAACGTATTCCTATTATTCTTATGGCATTTATACTTACAGTAAGTTTGAGTCTTGCGTGGTATAAAGGAAGAGATATTTCATTATTTCAATGGATGTTGGCAATGGGAATCCAAACATTTATTTACCTTTTACTTTTAATTCTTTTTAGAGCCATTCAACGGGAAGAATTAAATTGGGTTATAAAACAACTCCGATCCTTTATCCCATTTGCACAAACAGCGGACAAAAGATTGAATGAAAGAATCTCTGGAAACGACCTATAAAAGAATTGAAGGATGGCTTTCTCCTAAAGAAGCGGAACAATTATTTAGGCTAGCCACCGCTTCCACTTTTTTAGAAGGAGACATTGTTGAAATAGGTTCTTGGAAAGGGAAATCCACCGTAATATTTGGCGCAGTCTGCAAAGAGACTGGCAAAGGAAAAGTTTTTGCTATTGATCCCCACACTGGCTCTCCGGAACATGGAGATGTTTGGACTTATCCTGAATTTGAAAAAAATATAAAAGAGGCCAACTTGGAAGAATATATCATTCCAATTATTAAAACATCTCAAGAGGCAGCGAAAGATTGGAATAGACCCATTCGATTGCTCTGGATTGACGGAAACCATGAATTTTATTATGTAAAGAAGGACTATTCTCTATTTTCTCCCCACGTTGTTACAAATGGAATTGTTGCTTTTCATGACGCCCTTTCTTCACCGGGGGTTAAACAAGTCCTACGCGATTTTTTCTTTGGCTCGAATAAATTTAAAAATTTTAGGTTCGTTGAAAATATTGTTTATGCGGAAAGAACTGTCCAAGTTACATTGAAGGAAAATTTGGAAAATTTATATGCGTTCTATTTATGGCAACTCTATGGAATCTATTCCATCTTATACTCTAAGGGAATATTTCGATTACCGCAGTGGTGTAAACGATTTTTTAAATTTCTCTCTGGAAGTCTAAAGTGACGAGCCTTTTAATATGATGAATATCCTCTTGGCCTACCATTGCGCAAGCTGGCAAAGGGCAGGGTACTTTCATGATCAATATTTTAGAGCGCTGGGGGAGGATATCACTTTATTCCCTATTGAAAAGAGCGCTTATTGGACAAATTACTATGACGCGCTTCCATTTTATTTTCCTAAAGGGAACCCAACTTCTGTTTCCGCCATAGAAGAGCAAGCGCAAAAAAAATTTGATGTCATCATTGAATTAGATGGAGAAGGACAATTCCATTTAACAAATCCTAAGAAAGTTCCCGCCATTTTGTGGTCTATGGATACCCATGTGCCCGCTAAGAGGCGGTTTCAGCTTTACTTTGAAAAAGAGTTTAAAACGATTTTTAGCGCTCATAAAGATTTTATTCGCTATTTCAAAAAAGTCCCTTGCCAATGGTTACCCTTCGCCTGCGCGCCCCAACTTCACAAAAATCTCCAACTTCCTAAAATCTATGACGTCGTTTTTGTAGGGAATACAAATCCGAATGTTTACCCGGAACGGACACGATTACTCCAAGAGTTGTCTCGAGAATATAACGTTGGACTTTTTAATGGAAAATTTAAAGAAGATATGGTCCGAGTTTTAAACCAAGGGAAAATTGTGTTTAACAAAAGTTTTAACGGGGATCTCAATATGCGCGTCTTTGAAGCTTTAGGGTGCGGTTCTTTTCTCTTAACCGATGTGATTCAAAATGGACTATTCGATCTCTTTAAAGACGGGAAACATTTGGTAACGTACGAAAATGAGAGAGATTTAAAAGATAAGGTGTCCTACTACTTACGACACGATGCTGAACGAGAAGAAATTGCAAAGAACGGACAAAAAGAAGTGCTTGAAAATCATACCTATTTTCAGCGCGCCAAAATGATTCTGCAATATTTAAATCAATGAAAATCGCTATCAATGCTATCCGAGTGAGTCGCAGGGGAGGGGGTGGGTTAGACCACTATATGATTAATCTCGTGAACGAGTTCGCCCTATTGGGTATTGGTTTTGACCTTTTTACCGTGGCTCCCCACCATTTTAGGGAAGTGGATAGAAAGCGAATTAAAAATCCGAAATTTATATTTGGGGATACTCTGCGGCTTTTATGGACTCAAATTATTTTCCCTTTTTATCTATACTTTATGAACTATGATCTGGTCTTTTCTCCTTCTCAGATAGACGCTCTTCCCTTTCCCCCCATAAAACAAGTGATCGCTGTTTTGGACCTGATTCCATTTTTATTTAAAGATCAAAAACATAAACATCGGTTATTCTTAAAGTATCTTTTCCCCATCGCCATAAAGAAGGCGTCCCATATTATTGCGATTTCCGAAAATACAAAAAAAGATGTTTTGCGGCTCTTTTCTATGGAGAATGATACGGTAACGGCCACCCTTTTAGCCAAACCACAAGAAATTATCCGTATGGATTCATTTAGCGTTGACGAACTAAGGAAAAAATACCATTTGGGTCCCTATGTTTTTTGTCTTTCTAACAACGATCCCCACAAAAATCTTGCTCGGCTAATAGAAGCCTTTAGCAAAATTAAAAATAAAACCTCTTATTCTTTAGTGATAGCGGGATACCAAAATATTAAATTTCAAGCAGATTTGGACAAATGCGTAAAGGAACTTGGACTCTTTGAACGGGTAAAATTTCTAGGACATGTCCGCGCCGAGGAACTGCCAGCCCTTTACAAAAGTTGCGAAGTTTTTATTTATCCCTCTCTTTATGAAGGTTTTGGGCTCCCTCCCTTAGAAGCGATTTCTTATGGAGCTCCAACCATGGTAAGTCAAACCTCTTCTCTACCAGAAGTAATAGGAGAGGGGGGTCTCTATTTTAATCCATTAGACACCGATGATTTAGCCGATAAAATGTTACAACTCATCTTAGATAAAGAATTAAGACTCCGCTTAAAAAAATTAGGAATAAAACAGGCGCAACTTTTCTCGTGGGAAAAAACGGCGCGACAAACGATTAAGGTTTTTGAGAGAGTGACTTCTCTAAACTAAAGAGTGTTTCCAATAAAATTTGGTCCGTCTTAGGGCCTAACGACATAGATTCTTCATATCCCCGATAGTCCCATTCTTCTATTGGAACGATATAGCCAATTTCATTATTACAGAGTCCTAACAAAAATAAATAGGGATATGAAAATTTCTCTCTTAACACATTGCCAGATTCCGGGAATAATTCTCCGGGAATGGAAACAAAAAGAGCCGGACCTAGCCGCGCCATATTGATCTTAGAAGGAAGGAAAAACTTTCCCTCTTTTTCTATAAGAGAAGCGATAGTATCTCCAAAAATTCCATTCTTAAGGGCATCCATAAAGTGCGGGTTATCAACGGGGAATAAAATGTTTTTGGATTTTACGCTTAAGGCATGGATATCTTCCGGGTTTGAATTTTCAAAAGAAACTATAACTTTTGTGGCTAAATCCGTTCCGATCTCTTTACTCTGAGAAAAAGTATACGAACGCACTTTAGGAGTTAACATTCCTCCAATATCGGCGGAGAAAAATAAAGCCACTCCCCCGCTCTTTTTCTCCAACGCGTCGCAAAGAGAACCGGGATAGTCCGCGGTAACAAGCCGGTTATTCCTATCTAATACTTCGGGGTGCATCGGATAGTTC
>JAHFCA010000118.1:0-674 GCA_023249715.1 Elusimicrobiota bacterium | reverse complement strand
AAAATGGATCCATTAAAAACTCGAGGAGGTCTTTCATCGGCTATCCATTTAGGATAGGGGAATTTACCAAAAAAAATTCTACCGCTTTTTCTATTTTTTAAAGATTCTTCTATACACTCTAAGACTTGTTGCCGCACCCAACTTAAATATTGAGGATCCTTCCCTGTTCCATTGCTTCCCCATAAACCAATTGTATCGGGACCACTGTGAGTATGGGTACTGGCTAAAAACAGATTTTCTCTTGGGATTTGCCAGCGCTTATCTAATTCAATCTCTATTTTTCCCACTTCATCGAAGAGCAAACCGATAAGATCTAGGGAAACAAAAATTAAGGTGTTGTCATCCTGGGTAATTACCAAAGATCGAACCCATAAATCGTCATGGACTCCCAAGGCAAAGCGCCCACCCTGATACCCCGCCAGATACACAGGGTGATATTTTCCATTCTTGTTCTCATTGGAGAAAGTTTCAACTGAGGGAGTGATCTTTTTCTTAGAGGCTCCAATAAGAAGGGAAGTTTGAGCCCACAGCAAACCGCCAAAGAAAATAAAAAATGAAACAGAGCATAAAACTATTTTCATATTTTTAAACCTAACCTTAACCTCCTGCGGCTCCAAAAAAAAGAGCCCACGACAAATTGACTCCACAGTGAACCATTGCGGAAACCGTTATCT
>JAHFCA010000117.1 GCA_023249715.1 Elusimicrobiota bacterium | reverse complement strand
GGAATCCACGGCGCGAACCTCTCTTAAAATTTCCAGACCATCCTTCGCAGCCATTTTCAAGTCCGTTAAAATAAGATCGGGCTTCTTTTCCTGAAACAGTTCCAGGGCGGCCAAAGGGTCGGAAGTAGAAACGCATTTAAACCCCGCGTGTTCCAAAATACGCACGCAGTTTTCTAAAAGCGCTTCTTCGTCGTCAATAATTAAGAGGGTCTCTTTCATTTTTTCTTTAAGGGTAAAAAAACCTCAAATGAGGTTCCCCTCCCTGGTTCGCTTTTTACCTGAATATTCCCGCCATGCTCATGAACAATTCCGTAAGAAACGGAAAGACCTAGACCCGTGCCTGACGTTTTAGTGGTATAAAAAGGATCAAAAATCCGAGTTAAATTTTCTTCCGCTATGCCTACTCCGTTATCTTTAACGGTAAGAATAGCCCGCGGACGATTTCCAAAAGAATAGTTGGTTTGAATTTCAATTTTACCCTTCCCATTCATAAGAGAATCTCTAGCATTTGTAAGTAAATTTAACAGAACCTGAACCAGCTGATTATGCTGCGCCCAAATAAGGATCGGCTGCGGGTAGAGATCGAGCGACGTCTCAATTTTAGATTTTTTGAGCTGATCCCCGATTAAAGAAATGGATTCTTTAACAATGCCGTTCAAATCGGTCTCCGCCTTTTCCGCGGGATTTCGTTTGGAAAATAAAAGTAAATTGCGGGTAATCTGGCTAATGCGGTCCGCCTGTTTTTTGATCACGGTCAGATCTTCCTGGTCCCGCTTAGAAAAATTTTTCGGATCTAAGAGCATCGCCTCCACCCGGCCGGCAATGATGGAAGCGGGCGTATTCACCTCGTGGGCTACTCCTCCCGCCAACTGTCCCACTGTGGCCAGCTTATCCGCCTGGATAATTTGCTGTTCCATTTCAGCCCCGCAATGGGCGCATCGCACCTTGCTTTTATAAAGAAAGTAGACCGTCATGAGCCCGAAAAATAACGAAATTCCCGACCCTCCAAACAGGAGAAAAACTTTAGAACTCTCCGACATCAGATTGCTCAACGCCTCCTTGTCGATAATCCACCAAATCCAAAGCAACATGCTTAAGGGAGTGCAGGCCCCCATAACGCCTAAATAGACCAGATATTTATTTTTCATTTAACAATTTCCTGCGATAGAGATTGAGTGACCTTCTAGAAATCTTAAAGGGAGTCGCTCTCAACATTTCTTGTCTTAGCCATTCGTCGCTCGTTTTTCTCCCCTCTTTTAAATTTTTTTCTAAAATCAGCCGTAAATGGTTCAGTGCCAAACTTTTCCGATTATAAAAAAGATCTTTTAAAAACTTTTCCTCTCCCCACGGCAGAATAACACTTTTAGACCCCACCAAACGGCACACCGTGGAAGAAGCCACCCCTATTTTCCTAGAAGTTTCCCTCTGTGTCAAGGGCGCTAACTTTAGAGGGTCCCGGTTGCGCAGATATCCCTCCTGCGTCATGAGCAATTCCTGTAAAACCTTTTGCAACGTATCCTGCCTTAAATTAATCCATTCCAGTTTTTGCAGAATTTGAGTGAGCGATTTTTTCTCTTCGGAATTCATCTCCTTGCGCAGTTGCTCAACGCGTTCCCGGTTCACCACATACCGGCCCTGAGCCAGGTGGGGGGAGAGCCAGGAAATAAAAAGGGAACCGTCCTTTTCCAACTCTATCTGGGCCACTGTTGTATACGGAACCTTTTCCCCAGCGGTAAACTTGGGCTCAAAAAATTCGGAGTGGATGGAGACCTCGGTAACCAAATTCTGAATTTTTTTCACTTCCTCTACGTTAATTCCGCAATTTCTGGCGATTTCTTCCAGGGAACCAGGACCCTCTAAATAAAGAAAATAACTTTCAAAATTTTTCTGGCCAATCTTTTTTATAAGATGGACCAACTCCGTATGTTGGAAAAGTATTTTTTCCACATCGGTTTTTGACTGGCTGGGATGGAGATCCTCTCTCACTTCATAAAAACTGGAGATAAGCCTGGCATGAGGAAACCGCCTCCGATGCACCGCTTTGGGACCGCTATCCTTCGGGTAAAGGAGCTTTTTAAAGATGTGAGACTCTTCCACCTCCTGAATCAGCTTGGCGAATTCTGTCTCTTTTAAATTTAGAATTTCGCTAAACCGGAGGCGCCGGATGAGCTGTCCTTTCAGGGTTCCTTTTATATGAAGCGATGTCTTTATTTCTGGCATGATAGTTCCTTCCGTTCATTGTACAAAATATCAAACCGCAGCTGGTTTAACTCGAATAATTTGGTTGGGGGGATAGAGGCTACGGTTGGATTTACTGCTTTAAAACACGAATTCTATAGTCATAGGGATAGCCGGAATGGTTCGTTATTTTATCGATCTGTTCAATTTTTCCGCTTAATTTATGTATTTCGTCGCACACCTCCTGAAATTGTTTTCCGCACTCAGAAAAAATTTCCAAAAATTCTCCCCGCTCCATCTCCGACAAGGCGAGTTTAACCTTAATCTGATCGAAGGGAGAAAATATCCAGCGAACGTCTAACACTTTACTCTCCATTTTTTTTATTTTAGCGGCAATATCTTTACCAGTAGGAATGAGACATATTTGCCGCATCACTCCGTTTTCTTTTCTTATAAATTTGGAAATATTGTTGCATGAGAAAGAGTATGAATAGACAAATATTCTTTTTTATTGGCGCGCCGCTTGTTTGTTTGGGATTGCTAACCCTGTTAACTTCCTGCGATATTAAAAAGGGTAGAGAGGAAGTTAAAAAAATCAGCCTAACTCCATCGCAACTGGCGGCCCGTTTTCCTTACGATTTAGGACCCGCGACTGTCGAAATATCCGCCTATCCGGAAAATATCCAGCAATCGTATAAACTCTTTCTTGCCGCCTGTTCCATTTGCCATACCTCAGCGCGCCCTCTCAACGCCCCCTATATTAAAGCTGCCGACTGGAAACGCTTTGTCCACCGTATGCACCTAAAAATGGACCAAAGAGAAATTTCCTTAGATAAGGAAACTGAGAAAAAAATTATTGAATTTTTAGTTTACGATTCTAAAGTTAGAAAAATGGATAAGAAACAAGAGTTTGATCAAAACCAAGAAAAGTTAAATCTATTGTTCTCGGAACTGGTGAAAGAAAGAGAAAAGTTTATTCAAGAAGAAACAGAAAAATTGCCAAAAAAAGAGACTCCCTACGTGGGAGTTCAATGAAATTTTAAGCGTTATGAAAGACTCGGCGAGCAAAAACTTTTTTTTATCCGCGGTGGTTTGGCTTTGCGTGGCAACGACCGCGGGCGCCATTGTGGCGTTTAAGTTCGTTTATCCGGATTGGCTGGCTCCCTATTCCTGGCTCACATTTGGACGCCTGCGCCCTATTCACACGAACGGGGTTCTTTTTGGCTGGCTCTCTATGGCCTATGTGGGAGCGATGTTCTATATGATTCCACGGCTCCTTAAAACAGATTTATGGAGTGAAAAATTGGGGAACTTTACCTGCCTCCTTTGGAATGCGACCTTAGTATTAGCGGTAATTTCTCTTTCCCGAGGGTTAACTCAAGGAGTCGAATACGCGGAACTCATCTGGCCCATCGATTTATTAATCGCCTTCCTCTTTATATTAATTAACATCAATCTTTGGAAAACATTTATAACCCGTCGGGCGGAGCATTTATATATTTCATTATGGTACATGTACGCCTCGTTGCTTTGGACCCCATTAGTTTTCTTAATTGGGAACGGAATGTTATTCCCTATCACCTATGCGGGCGGCATCGCTTCCATGGCCACTCCCTATACGGGGGTTAACCATGCCGCCGTCAATTGGTTTTATGGGCATAACATCATTGGCCTTTGGTTTACGACGGTAGGATTGGGAATGGCCTATTATCTTTTGCCCAAAATCACAGGGAACGCCATCTATTCTCACCGCTTAGGAATGGTGGGTTTCTGGACCATCGCTTTTGTCTATGTCTGGACAGGCCAGCATCACCTCCTTTATGGGCCCGGTCCGCAGTGGCTGCAAACCGTTTCCATCGTATTTTCTGTTTCTCTTTTAATCCCGGTCTATACCGTCATACGAAACTTTTGGGGCACGTTAGAAGGGAAGTGGCATATTTTCTTTGAAGAACCTTCCGCCAAATTTTTAATCTTGGGCGGGTGGTGGTACTTTCTAACCTGCACCCAGGGAATTTTTTCCAACGCCTTAAGACCCATTTCTAAAATTGTGCACTTTACCAATTGGGTGGTCGGGCACGCCCATCTGGCCGTCTTGGGAGCGTTTACCTATTTTTCCATTGCGGCTATCTATTATTGCTGGCCTCACATTACAGGGAGAGAGATCTCTAAAAAATTCGGCTCCCGCCATTTTTGGCTGACGACCCTAGGTCTTGTTATTTTTATGGTAAGCCTTTGGATAGGAGGTTTAATTCAAGGAACGTTATGGAATTACAAACGCATAGAAGTGGACTTTGCCACTGACCAAGTCCAGATAATTGGAATCCCGTTTATTCAAACCGTGCTGATGATGAAACCTTATTATTGGCTAAGAATCGTGGGAGGGCTCATGATCATCGTCGCGCAATGGGAATTTTTATACCATCTGTTTAAAAAAGAAAAAGCGACGGAAGTGGAAGAGAAAGGGGCGCTCCTATGAGCCCAAAATTACTCATCGGAGGTTCTCTTTCCCTCTTCGCCTTAGCTGTTCTCGTTATTGTGGTTTTACCCTTTATTCAAACGAACGATTTACCAGCGTGGGAACATACCTACCGCTATTCTGATAAAGCCCTAAAAGGACGCGCCCTCTACGTTCGGGAAGGCTGCTGGTATTGCCACACCCAGCAAGTGCGTCCTTGGAAAGTGAAGGGTGATAAAATAGTCGGGGTTCCCGCGGATGCCGACCTTGGAAGGGTTTCGGACCCGCGCGACTACGTGAACGACCGTCCGCATCTCCTGGGAACGGAACGGACGGGGCCGGACTTATCGCACGTAGCCTCTCAAAAATCGGAAAAGAGCTGGCATATCGATCATCT
>JAHFCA010000116.1 GCA_023249715.1 Elusimicrobiota bacterium | reverse complement strand
GCTACCGGGGTTTTACCTGATTATTGAAGATATTAAATCTTGGGGAAACCGAGTTTTCCTAGGACTTTTAGAACTAAAACAAAAAGGGGTTACCCTTACCAAGCTAAAATCAATTTTTATCAATAAAGGCGCCGCATAGGATCCAGGCAACTGTTAGGGAATTAAGGGGAAATTGCCTTTCACACAAAATGCGGCGCCAAATCTTTCATTACTGTTGATGGCCGTACTGTTCATTGGCCATGCCGAACAATTCTACCTCCTTCACAAATTCCACGACCTCGGTAGCCGATGCAATCACAAACATTCGTAACTGATCGGTGACCCAATTCTCCGTAAAGCGATGCGGGTTATCCGTAAAGATTTGCAGATGGAAATCTTTTTGAATTTTATCCTTCAATATTCTCTGAATTAGAGTTGGATCCATTTGAATGGAAGGATCTGTGCTTTGGTGTTCAATAAGATTGCGGCGAGTAATGGGGTGAGTGTGCAAAGTAACTTCGTCGAATAAATTGTTAGGGACTCCATATTCCTCAAACAACCGGCTCTTTAGGGCATCCACATCCAATGTATCCTTATTAGTAAGCAATGCCACTGCTGTTGGCCTTTCCGATTGGGATGCGAGCCGAATTCTAGCCGCTAACGCTCCCAATTTCTCTGGCGACATTTCCGATAGATCGAAGAGGTCCACAATCAATTTATCCGCTTCTTGAGCTAAAATCTCCTCTGGAGATAAATATCCAGCCACACGCGCAAACTCTTCGGCAGTATAAGCACTTCTTTTAGAATTTTGGTTTCTTTTTCCGCCAAAATTAAATATCGCGGAAAGGTTGAGGAGCAAAAGAGAATAGTTCGCCTGCAAAGAAGGATCCCCCAACACACTATAAGCTAATCTCTCTTCCGTTTCCGGCAGCTTCGCTTCCAAATCTATAGAAATAATTTCATTTAAAAGCCTACCGACTTCCTCCCCCTGTAAAGTTAAGCCCTCCGCTTTAATTTGCAAGGATCTGGGTTGAGATGCCGGCGCAACGGGATTGACCGATGGGGCTGGGCTAAATTTAATATCTACAATATCTGTTTCTACGCTATCTGAGAACACAATCCAATCTAAAGTTCTATCGACATTGAGAATAAAAAAGCTTCTCAGATCGAGTTGAGCGGTATAGATATGGTCGGCAAGCACAAATCCTTTTGCGTATAATTTAGGATAGGAACCTTCATATTTTTTTCCTACGATCGTTTGCCAATAACGATTTTGCAGCTCCATCTTCAATTCATATTGTCCACTTACTTTTGGTCTAATGACCAAGGTTATATAGGGGTATTCGTTTAAATTGACCGTGGCGCATTTATATCTTGCCCAACCTCTTCCCCCATGAACTCTAAAGGAACCGTCCGGGAGATATTCCCCTCGCTTTAACTTAGGATCCCCATTGTTATAAATAAAACTCGAAACAATGCTTTTACTGGTATTGTCCGGAGTCGCGGTAGGTTGAGGAGTGGGCGTCGCCGTCGGGCGCGGAGTGGGAGTAGGGCTTGCAGTCGGAGTGGGTAGTGGCGTGGGAGTCGGAGTTGGAGTCGGCATAGGCGTGGGAGTCGCCATTGGCGTCGAAGTCGGCGTCGGCTGCGCAGTAGGAGTTGCCGTTGGTTGCGGAGTAGGAGTCCCCGTGGGCATCGGTGTCGGTGAGGGAGTAGGAACTATCCCTTCATATTCAGGAGAAAGCAACGCAGGATAAGGGTACGAGGCGAATGCAAGTCTATGAACTTCTAGATAACTCGGATAAATTTTTGAAATAATATCCGAAATGTAGAACATGCTCGCAATTCCTCCTTTTCCCACATAATCTCTTCTTAAGTCCCAGCCCCATACCCTAAACATTTCTTCTGTATTAAAAACCTTAAAGACAATCTTTCTCATAAAATCTCTATCATATAGACCAATCAGCGAATTGCCTGAAGCATCTTTTAGCTCCATTTCAAATTCCATATCACTATTGGATCGATAAAGAAGATAAAGAATGGGCCTGATGTTTATATCTAACGGAGCGAGGGTGGCCTGTAAAAATCCAAAGGAGTGGTGCAGACTAAAGACAGTGTCATTTATAAAATTAACATCTATTTTCCCAAATTTCTTTACCTCTTTTAATGGAAGAATATCGATGGGCTGAACAAGATTAGGAATTTTTTGAATATCCACTGGTTTGGAAGGAGTCACCGTCCCAAAAGCTAATTTATAAATTGTGGTGTAGTTGGTGGGATCTACAATTTCGATCGTGTGAGCTACTTTATCAGAAAGGTCACTGAACTTTAAAATTTCTCTCAAATCGATTTTGGATACAATTGGCCCTACATGCGTAGGCGGAACTTGAACCATAATTTTTGTAATCGTATTCGAGTTTCCATCGAGTATTCTTTCTCCCTTAATATTCTTAAATTCCAATCCGAATTCTGTGGCTCCACTATTGATGGAGAGAATATATAGGATAGGCCTTTCATTGAGATTAATTCCCGGGATAGGACTCTCAAGATAACTTTTTTTGGGAGTGAGATTTAAGTACGATCCAGAAGCTAAAAAGGACCCGGGATTTTTATCTATTTTACCTACCATATGAACTAAGAAATAAGGTAACACATCAAACGCGTAATCGGGGATAGATACATCCGTAACCATCGCCTGTATTTTCCTAACCATGGTATTCCCATTAGAAGAGTGCGAGATTGGTACCGTCGCAGGTAAAATTGGGGCAACCGCCTTAACCAAATTATGACCGCACCCCGCAATGGCGCCTGCCAGCGATAAAAGAAAAGTAGTTGTAATAACGACTAATCGCCCGTAAACTGCGGCTGCCTTATTTACATGCGGAAGTCCCATGGCGATGAGAGCCGATCCTCCTAAAAATAGAATTCCGCTCAAGATATAGGAGATCAGCTCTGACGGTGTTCCAGAAGCCGCGTTGAGCAAGATCGGCAAAGAGAGCCCCACCAAAGCGGGCAATCCATTTGCGCCGCTTTTAAGAAACGGATTGGTACTATCTTTTGAAATAAATGATATGCCAAAAATATCGATGGGTTGGCCTGTGACAGAGCTAGAAGGGTCGGATAGTACCGTTACAACAACTCTGGAGTCTTGCGCATTAATTCTATAAGAATCCAAATCAACATCAACGGTAGCGAGTTTTCCATTGCTGCTAGGGAGAAAAATCGGTACCTTAGGAAGGTTATCCATTCCTATGCCGGCAACATATTCTCCCCGCGAATTTTTTAGTTCCAGTTTTATGGTGGCATTGGAGGTGGTTCTATAGGCAATGCGAAGAATAGGGAATTTTTTAGTGTCCACGCCAACATCCGGATCTTCTCCGGGGGTATGCCCTATCACCCAACCGAAGCCCGGGTAAATTCTTAAACCCCTTCTCGGATCTTTATCTTTTACTTCGAACCAATTCAGTTCAAATTTAACCCGATAGGATTCGCCAATATGCAAATAGGGCAATATATCCAAAGACTGATGTGGAATTAATTCTCCCTGTGAAGTTAATGAATATTTCGCCACCTTCATCCCTCCGTACAGAGTATCCGAATTATAGATGCGGGGATAAACCTGAATAAAGTCATCGGTTGATCGCATGCTTAAGTGGTGATGACCCGTATATTTGCCCGTCCATCCATAAATATATTTCACCTCTTTCACATACATATTCTCTTTGTTCCCTATTTCTCTAACGAGCAGTTTTGTGCTTCCATAGAGCATCACCATATATTTCCCATTGCTGCTCACTCCAAAAGAATCTATGGATGGATATTCATTGGGACCATAAATGGAATCTATATTCAGACTATTGGTATCCAGAATTATGAGATTTAGACCATTGGAACGGGTATTACTCACTCTTAAAATCAATCGCTTACTCTGGGAGTCATAATGGCACTGCTCGACTTTATTCCCATACCCAACAAACAATTTTCGAATGTAACTATTCTGATCGATCTGCTTTAATACAGAAAATGAATCCGAGTTTGTTTCAAAAATAACTGTTAATTCTTTTTCCAGTTCTAAAGGACGGTTATTTAAATCTATCGGAACAGGAAATGGATACGTCTGAGGCGGAATGCTGGTGGTCGCCGTGGGCGCATCCTCCATGGATGAACTCATTTGCGGAGAAGCGCTGCTCGTCGGTATCGGCATTGCAATAGATTTTGAAGAATTCGTTTGTAATGGATTTACAGCAATGGAAGTTCCCTTGATCGGTTCTATAGAATGACTTGCGCTCACGGTGGGAATTGAAATGTTTAGCGGCGTAACAAAGGAAACCATTAGGTTTAGCCTTGGCGCGCAGCCAGTAATGGCGAGCATAAAGATTGTAGAAAGGGAAACGAATTTTGAGATACCTTTGGAATGGCGGTAAGCGGTTCCACCTAAAACGGAGAGACCGCCTAAGAGCAAAAGCAATGATGCATCTTCCTCTGGATTTTTGCCCTCTCTGCCATGCTCCATGGTTCGGCGATAATCGACCACCTGAGTATAAGTTTCCAGATAGTTTTCAATATTCTTCGGATTGATCTCTCTCTCTGCTTCATCCAAAAAATCTACAGCGGACAAAATGAAATCGAAGCGATCGATGCTGCCATATTTTTTAACCACCGGCACATCGTTCCAATATTTGTGAACTAACTTAAATTTATCAACTAACCCAATATTGGAATCTGTCACCATAATGTAAACCCTAAAACCAGTGTTGACCAAAGTGTTTAAGATGGGCAGATCAAAAACCCCGCCCAGAAAAAGAGAACCGGAGAGCGCCGCAATGGCGACTATTTTTTTAAGAGGATTCCAAAGTGAATGTTTTAAAATTGAGACCACTTTATTTTTAGGGAGAAACTCTTTTAAAATCCCCTGCTTAGAAGATTCCAGAGTTAAGAGATCGTTTTCTATAGAAGCGACCACTGTTCCATTTTTTGCTTTATGTTCCCCTATTTTTTCTGCGACAGTTAAAGTAACTTCTGAAATTCTCTTTTCGCTCCCCGCTTTCCCATAAAGCGCGATATCTAATTTTATCTCCT
>JAHFCA010000115.1 GCA_023249715.1 Elusimicrobiota bacterium | reverse complement strand
GAAAAAGAGATGCAGGAGCTTATCCGGGTAGGCGTCGATGCCATGGCCACCAATTTTCCAGATCGTCTCAATAAAATATTGTCTCCTCTTTATGCGCCTACAAAATAAAGTAGCGGTTATCGCCGGGGCGGGTAAGGGCATTGGCCGCGCTACTGCTTTGCTCTTTGCCCAAGAAGGAGCGAAGGTGGCCCTCCTGTCCCGCACCAAAGAAAGCATTCAAGAAACGGCCGCTCTTATAGAAGAAAGAGGAGGGGAGGCGATTCCTCTTGTGGCCAATCTTTCTCATGTTATGGAAGCGAAAAAAAGTTTAGACCATGTGGAAAAGAGTTTTGGAAAAATAGATATACTCCACTGCAATATGGGTGGCTATGCCACCGTTCCTTTTGAAAAAATGGATGAAAAAAATTGGGATAGTATGTTCGATGTCAATTTAAAATCTAAGTTCATTACCGTAAAAACAGCGCTGCCTCATTTAATAAAAAATGGGTCCGGTTCTATTATTTTAACGGCGGCTATTTACGGCCATTTTTTCCATTCCAAAAATATGGCGCATTACAACGCATCAAAGGCGGGCGTGATTTCTTTAACAAAAAGTTTAGCGTTAGAGCTAAGCCCCTATAAGATCCGTGTCAATTGCGTTTGTCCTGGGCCTATTTCACACGAAATTCATAGTTTGGGAAAACATCCCATTCATACCAATCCAAAACTTCACAGAAGCGGCCTGCCCGAAGATATCGCTTTTTCTGTGCTCTACTTCGCCAGCGACGAATCGAGCTGGGTCACGGGGTCCACCTTAGCCATAGACGGCGGCATTAGTGTAGGAGTAAGACCTTAGAATGTGAAGAGAAACCAAAAACTCCTCCTTGGATTTGCCTCTCTTTTTACCCTAGTTTTAATCTTAGGCCAAATTTTTTCTTACCCCAATACCCTAAAAGATCTTGTTACCGATAAATTCTCGAGGGATACGGTTCTAACCTATCCTTTTCTTTATTCTCTTTTTGCTCCTTTTTTTCTTTTTGCCGATCACCTTACCATTCTTAGTCTGGAGCAACATATCACTTTTATTGTCACCGTTACTGTTCTTTGGTTATGGATACGGTTCTATCTAAAATCGGGAAGTTCTTTTGGGATAAAGCTAATATTAAAAGAGATTGGATTCTTATTTTTGTTCGAGGGATTCATAACACTGCTTTATGCCGCGGTCATTTTGGTTCCTCGCCCAATGGCGGCTCTTAAGGCGCAAGACCCGGACACTATTGTGGTGGATTTCCACACCCACACGCAAAATTCGTGGGACGCCAGAAAATCTTTTTCTATCCAAAAGAACTTAAATTGGCATGCAGGCGCCGGGTTCCATTCCGCATTTATAACGGATCACAATGTTTTCCCCGAGTTAGTTCCACTGGATCATAAAGGAGTCAAGGCGTTACACGGGGAAGAAGTCAGTTTGTATCGATCTCATTGGGTGCTTTTGGGGAATAGGGCAGTTGTTCCCAATCAGCCCTATGATGATGGGTTAGGAGGAATAGAAAAATTTGTTCGGGAAATGAAGAGTGTCACTCCCCGCGTCGTCATCGCCAGCCTTCCCGAATATTGGTTTTATCATTGGGGGGATAGTCTGGAAAAATTTGTGGATTGGGGAATCGATGGGTTTGAAATTGCCAATAGCGCTCCTCTGGCTTTAGATTTTCCCATAGAATTCAGACAGGCTATTATCCATTTAGCCCGAAAAAGAAATTTAGTTGTAACCGGTATTTCCGATAATCATGGTTGGGGTTCTACCTGTTATGTGTGGAATTTGATGAAAATTCCTAACTGGCGATCGCTTTCTTCTTCTGACTTAGAACAAACGATACTAAACCAAATAAATAGAGAAAAATTTAATGCCGTGAAAGTGTTGGTCCGTGTGAAACATGAGGCGCGTCCTTTTGGGGCGCGCCATTATCTGGATTCTTTTTTTCAGATAGGGGAAGTCTGTAAATCGCTTTCTTGGCAATTAGCCGCTATAACACTTTTGTGGATTTGGATCCCGTTGGTTTTCATTTTAAAATTTAGTATAAAAAACAAAAATGAGTCGTAATGTAAGCATTCTCAAGATTTCCATCGGTTTAACCCTTCTAGCGATACTCCTCTTAAAAAGCCCTATAAGAAACAGCAAACAAAAAAAAGAAAAAGATTCTTCTAACATTCTTGTTTCTACTGGGACTATTCCCAGTGGGGGATCGCTCCCTCAAATATTGGTGCGTCAAGGACTAAAAAATGAAGAAGTACATGCCATATTGAATTCTTTCCATCCCGTTTATAATTTGCGTTATAGTCGGGTAGGGGATCCCTATGAAATTTACCGGTCCACTTCTGGCAAGTTTGTTAGGCTGCATTATTGGGTAGATCCTATTAACTATTACGCGGTCACTGCCAGCACTCAAGGATATAAAGCGATAAAACTAGAAAAGCCCAGTGAAGAAGTCACGATGGGGCTGGCGGGAACCATTCAGACTTCTCTATGGGAAGCGATGGCAAAGCAAGGGATGTCTCCCGAGATGATTATAAAATTTACCGACATATTCGCCTGGCAAATAGACTTTCTTACGGAGCCCAGAGCGGGAGACGAATTTAAAGTTTTATGGAAACGAAAAAAAAGCGATCGCGGCACTATGGACGGAGAAATTATCGCCGCTCTCTATAACGGCGTCGAAACAAAAAAATTGCTCGCCTCCCGTTACAGAGGAGATTTCTATTTGCCGGAAGGAAAATCGCTGCAGCGCCAATTTTTAAGAGCGCCCTTAAAGTTTAGCCGTATCTCTTCTTATTTTAGTCGTCGCCGCTATCACCCGATTCTTCGTATTTATAGGCCGCACCATGGCATTGATTATGTGGCGGCACACGGGACACCTGTTTCTAGCGTGGGAGATGGAGAAATCGTCTATAAGGGTTGGAAAGGGGGAAATGGGAATATGATAAAAATTCGACATCGCAATTCTTCTTATAGTTCCATCTATGGGCATCTTTCCCGCTATGCGATGGGAGTTCGGATAGGGAGTCCCATAAGACAAGGACAAGTGATAGGATATGTAGGTTCTACCGGTCTTTCTACAGGGCCGCACCTTCACTTTGCAGTCGAAAAGAATGGAGTCATGATTAACTTTTTACGGCTTAATTTACCGTCTGCAATGGTAATTACGGATGCCGCAGAGTTAAAAGCGTTTGAGCGAGTGAGGAAAAGAAACGCAATGCAATTGGAGGGGCTGATTACAAAAGATAATAAGTCGGTCGTCATAAAAGAAACAGGTCCCTTGGCTTCCCGCCAATCTTTAAAATCATAAAGGAGTAAAATTGTGCTAAAAGATACTCTCATTCAGTTTGAAAAATTGATCAATAAAATTGATTCAAAAGAAAAGAAAAAATTATTAAAACTTTTAAGCCAGTTAAAAAAGGAGGCCAACGAAATTTCTAAAACGCATAAACAGTTGGAAATTTCTTTGGAAGGGATTTCTACTTCCGTTCAGGATTTTGAATCAACCCATCCCAAACTTGCGGCAGCCGTTAACGAACTCTGCAACCTCCTTGCCCGGATTGGGATATAGAGTTTGTTATGATAAAATTTATAGATTAACGCGGGTGTAGTTCAATGGTAGAATGAAAGCTTCCCAAGCTTTTGACGTGGGTCCGATTCCCATCACCCGCTTGAGTTTTAGATGAAGCCCGGATGGCGGAACTGGCAGACGCGTAAGACTCAAAATCTTATGCCCTTTGGGGCGTGTGGGTTCGATTCCCTCTCCGGGCAAAATATAAAAAAAGGAGTTACTATGAAGAAAACAATAATTGTGAGTTTAATGTTAAGTCTAGGGTTATCCCTAGGATCGGTTATCTATGGAGAGCACGACCATGCCCATCATGGGGAACTAGAGAGTGGCGTATCTATGGATAAAATGGCTAAAGAACTCAATTTAACCGAGGATCAAAAAGAACAGATTAAAAAAATAATGGAAGAAAAGAAACAAAAAATGATGGAGATTATGACTTCCACTCAAGAAAAAGTTAAAGGAGTTTTAACGGAAGAGCAAAAGAAAAAGTTTGAATCTTTCCATAGCAAGCGTCAGGGTCATATGCATAAGGATGGAGAGCAATGCAATATGGGCTGCTGCAGCGATAAAAAATAAACATCGCAATTCTGTAAAAAAATAGTGGCAGTCACTCCAGTGACTGTCACTATTTTTTTGGGCGGGGAGGGAATCGAACCCTCACCCTCGTTGCCGAAGTCAGGATTTTAAGTCCTGTGCGTCTGCCAGTTCCGCCACCCGCCCGATAACTAAAATCACACTCATTTTATAATGAGATTAGCTAAATTATTTTGGACTTTCAATATCTTTGCATCTATGGTTTGTGCCATATTTGTGCCAAACTTTGAACCGATTACACTCTCTACTGCAAGTCTCTTGTGATCGGAAGAAAGATGCGCGTAGCGCAAGGTCATCTCTAGAGATTTATGTCCCAATAATTCTTTTACGGTTAAAAGGTCAAATCCTCCCATAACTAAATGTGAGGCAAAAGTGTGCCTTAAATCGTGGAAATGGAAATTTTCAATCTCAGCTTTTGTTACAGCGTCATTGAACTGTTTACGTATAGAACCAAACCGGCTCAACGATTTTCCTGAAGAATTTGCAAAGATATAGGCGCTTTGAGATTTCTGTTTCAATTCAAGAAGCATGTCGGTGAGATAGGCCGACATTGGAATATCTCGTTTTTCATTATTCTTCGTTCTATCAATCATAATGAATCTGCGGTTAAAATTGATATCGGACCACTTTAGTTTTATGATTTCTCCTTGCCTCATTCCAGTATGAAGAGCTGTTACAACGATTGGCTTAATTTTCTGGTCGCATGCATCCACTAGACTTTTAATTTCGTTCCATTCCAAGTAGCGCAGCCGCCGTCTGTTTTTCTCATTAAATAACTTAACCTTCTTAACCGGATTTTCACTGACGTAATTCCATTCAATTGCTTTCGTAAAGATATGCTTTAAACAGGCAAGTTCACGATTGATGGTTGGCTCTTGGACATTTTTTAATCTTTCCCTCTTATAAATTTCGATTT
>JAHFCA010000019.1 GCA_023249715.1 Elusimicrobiota bacterium | reverse complement strand
TCGGAGAAGAGTAACCGAAACCAAAGGAGAAAAAAAATGAGAGTACAAGTACCATTCATAATGATAGGTCTGATCCTAGGGCTATTTGGTAGAGCTATTTCTGCTGAACACCCCCAGGAGCATCCTACTTCCCAAAACGGCGGCGCAGCCAAAGAACACCCAAAAGAGCATCCTAACAAAGCGGCCAAAGACAAAACTTTTCAGAACGACTATGAAAAGTTCGTAAAAGAGTATCTTGCGTCTGAAGCGCAAAAAACAGGAGGAGTCTACACAATTCATGATGATGTAGAGAACAAAGATTGGAAGTTGGAGCTCGTTAAAGTTCACAAGAATAAAATCTGCATGCTGCAGGAAGGAAAAACATGCTTTGCTTGCGCGGATCTAAAAGAGATTGGTGGGAACAATAAGCTAGATCTAGACTTTTACGCCAAGAAGTCTGAGGACGGTAAAATGACGATGGAAAGAGTTCTGATTCATAAAGTCAACGACAAACCCCGCTTCACTTACGACAAAAATAATACTATTGTGCCAGTAAAATAAACTGGTTAACTACTAAAAAGGAGACCTAGAAAACTATGGCTAAACAGAATGCTCCCTATGTGATTCAGGAACAACCTGGGAAAAAAGCTTGGTGCGCTTGCGGGGAATCGGAAAACCAACCGTATTGCGATGGTTCCCATAAACGAAAAAACACCGGTATGAGCCCGATTGTAGTAGAAATTACAGAAGCAAAAACCGTAGCCTGGTGTGGCTGTAAAAAGTCCGGTAACAAGCCCTATTGCGACGGCACTCACTCAAAGCTCTAGAGATTAACCCAAATAATTCAGTTGGAAGCAGAACTATTTGGGTGCATTAACTTTTGATGACCCTATTAATTTTAGTTGGGGGATTATTTCTAGCCTATGTGAATGGGGCGAACGATAATTTTAAAGGAGTGGCCACCTTATTTGGGAGCGGAACTGCCAATTATAAGCGCGCTCTTTATTGGGCAACGGTCACAACTTTTCTGGGCTCCCTTGCCGCTCTATTTCTTTCCCAAGGCTTAGTGGCAGCTTTTAGCGGCAAGGGACTCGTTCCTAATTCCGTCACCGAGATGCCGTCTTTTCTTCTTGCCGTGGGAATAGGGACAGCCTTCACCGTTTTACTCGCCACCCTTACAGGGTTTCCTATTTCTACAACACACTCTCTGGTGGGAGGACTGCTGGGGGCCGGGCTCGCCAGCGGGCAGCCGATTCATTTTCAGAAACTTTTCACTGCCTATTTTCTCCCCCTCTTTTTTTCCCCGCTCGTTTCTGTGGCTCTAACACTTTTGGTTTACCCGTCATTTAAAAAGTTAAAAGAGTTTTGCGGCGTTAACGGTGAAACCTGTTTTTGTGTGGGCGGCAAAGAAGAGGTTGTAGAGATAACTCCCAGCGGCGCAGGGGTTCTAAAGTCTACTGGCCTTACATTGACCGTAGACCAAATTTCCATCTGCCAAACGAAATATATGGGAACGATTATCGGAGTAAACGCTCACACCGTCTTAGACCAGCTCCATTATTGTACCGCTGGAGCGGTCAGTTTTGCCCGCGGACTAAACGATACTCCCAAAATTGCGGCGTTGCTTTTGGCCGCCAATTTTATGGGTGTTCAAAATGGAATCGTATGGATCAGCGTCG
Organism: Elusimicrobiota bacterium; assembly: GCA_023249715.1. GTDB lineage: Bacteria > Elusimicrobiota > Elusimicrobia > 2-02-FULL-39-32 > 2-02-FULL-39-32 > JAHFCA01. Next base: position 11,869 of record JAHFCA010000019.1, on the reverse strand, counting down.
CCATCGCTTTAGGAGGCATTTTGAGCGCGCGCAAAGTGGCGAAAACGATGAGCCAAAGAATTACATCCATGAATCATGGCCAGGGGTTCACGGCAAATTTAATTTCCGCCCTATTGGTTATCCTCGCTTCAAATTTCAGTTTGCCTGTATCGACCACTCATGTGACGTGCGGTTCCCTCTTTGGAGTTGGCCTTGTCAACGGCAAAGCGAATTGGGGAATGATAAAAAATATTCTTATTTCTTGGATACTCACTTTACCTGTAGCAGCCCTAGTATCCGCCCTAATTTTTATTTTTATAAAATAAGAAGATAAAGGAGAAATTGTCCATGCCTCAAACCGAGTTAAAACATTCCACTATTTTTTATAAACCCCACCTTCATACTTGGGATAAGCATGACATTCACTTCTTTTTAGATGGTTCCAGCCCCAATTGGATGGCAACGGACTCCCGCGGCGCAAAAATATTGAGCTGGGTGGATGGAGAAAAATCTTTTGGTGAAATTATTCAATTCTATTCCCAAACTGCCAAAACCGATTTCGCAAAATCATGGCTCCATTGCCATACATTTTTACAGGAGGCTTTAAAGACTGGAATTATTTCCACAGAACCTCTTCAAAAGAAAGAATACCTCGGGCGCAGCCATTATTTGAAACCAGAACAATTAAAAGAATTTTGGATTCATTTAACTCAAACCTGCAACCTCACCTGTACCCATTGCCTTGTTTCCTCGGGTCCTCAAGGAGAGAAGGGACTGGATACGGAATTTTATAAGCGCGCCCTCGAGGAGGCGGGCAATTTAGGCGCAGAACGATTCTATTTTACAGGGGGAGAGCCCTTCATTCGTCCCGATATTTTTGAACTGATGCGGCATGTGACAAAAATTAAGAAAAAAGAGCTCATTATTTTAACGAACGCAACGCTTTTCCCCGAGAACCGGCTAAAAAAACTAGAAGAGATGGACCGCGCAAAACTGAAATTTCAGGTCAGTTTAGATGGAACTACTGCAGAAACGAACGATGCCATTCGTGGGTATGGCGTGTTTCAAAAAGCGTCCGAGGGGTTAAAAGCTCTAAGCGCGCTTGGCTTTGAAACTTCTTTGACGGCAGTGGTCACCCAAGAGAATTGGAAGGAACTAAAGAACCTCCCCCAACTGGCTAAAAATTTGGGAGCAAAATCGGTGCACCTTATGTGGCCGCATAAGCGGGGAAGGATTTTGGAATCGGTCTCAGACTCTTTTCCAAGTCTAACCGAGTTGCTCGCCTTAATAAAAGAAGTAAAACTTAATTCCGAACAGGCTGGCGTTCTCTTCGATAACTTAGAATCGATTAAACTCCGCGTAAACGGACAGCCCAACACAAAATACGATTTGGGCATGATGGCATGGGAAAGTTTGTCTCTTTATATGGATGGCCAAATCTATCCCTCCGCGGCAATGGGTGGTCACCCTAACCTGAGTATGGGAACTCTAAACGGAAAAACAATTCAAGAACTGTGGCTGCGCAGCGATTTAGCATCAAAGATTCGAAATACAAGTGTGGCGCAAAAAGAGTTTATGGCGGAGGATCCCTTTCGCTATTTAACCGGCGGAGGCGACATGGAACATAGCTACTTTTTTTCCACCAATGGAAAAGAGGGAAGTTTTCTGGGAGAAGACCCCTACACCCCGCTAACTGTAGAGATGATTAAGGAAATTATGTTCGATTTGGCAGCGTCTAAACAAATAGAGTTAAACTCTAAATCTGGATTTAACGCTCCCATCCTTCTGCACAGCATGGGGGAAGATGCTATCGCCTGCAGCGAGGACGCCCAAGCATGGCTCTCCTCGGGAAAACCTTTCGATGTTAAACTTCTCCATTCTAACTGTGTTCTTTCCTTCGATGTGGAAAAACCGTACAAAGCGGTTCAGAAATTCTACGGCAAAGCGGCGGAAAAACCTCAAACAGAACTCTGCTGTCCGGTAAAATACGATGATGACGATATCCACCATATCCCTCAGGAAGTGATTGACCGCTTTTACGGATGCGGTTCTCCCATCTCTTTAGCGCAGCTGAAACCGGGAGAAACCGCATTGGATTTAGGTTCGGGCGCCGGGATCGACTGTTTTATTGCCGCCAAGAAAGTGGGCGCGAATGGAAAAGTGATTGGAATCGACATGACCGACCCCATGCTGGAAGTGGCGAACCGCTGCAAAAAAACGGTGGCGGAAAATCTGGGATTTGACGTCGTAGATTTCAAGAAAGGATACCTGGAAAATATTCCGGTTCCAGATCATTCCGTAGATCTGGTTACCTCTAACTGTGTGATCAATCTATCTCCAAACAAGAAAAAAGTGTTTGCCGAGATCTGGAGGATTTTAAAGGATAGCGGCCGCTTTGTAGTAGCCGATATCGTTTCCGATCATTCTGTCCCCATCTCCCTTCAGGCGCATCAGGACCTTTGGGGTGAATGCATTTCTGGCGCCCTTTCTGAATCAGAATTTTTATCGCAATTGGAGAAGGCAGGGTTCTATGGAATTTCACTTCTCAAGAAAAGTTTTTGGAAAGAGGTGGAAGGAGCAAAATTTTATTCCATCACCGTACGCGGATTTAAGTTTGAAAAAAAAGAAGGGTGCCAATTCATTGGCCAAACAGCAATCTATCTCGGCCCCTATAAAGCGACCATGGACGAAGAAGGGCATCTCTTCCCCCGCGGCGCAGAGATAGAGGTCTGCACGGATACGGCTGCCAAATTGAGAGCCCAACCCTATGCGGATCATTTTACCGTCTTAGAGAAGAATTCAGGACGGAAAATCTCTTTTGTTTCCATAAATTCCACGTCGGATCAGAACTGCGGTCCTAACTGTTGTTAACCCAAATATGGAAATTCTTAAAACCTCCTTAGACTGGATTCATGGTTTAGGACCTATAGGAATAGTCGTCTTTGTTTTGATTTATCTATTTGCCTCGGTTCTTTTCCTTCCGGGATCGGTTCTCACTTTAGGAGCTGGCGCAATTTTTGGGGTGGTTAAAGGTTCCATTATAGTCTCCTTTGCCTCTACCCTGGGCGCGACCTGCAGTTTTTTAATCGGACGGTATTTAGCAAGACGGTGGGTAGAAACAAAAATTGAAGGGAACAAAAAATTTAAAGCGGTGGACGAGGCTGTTGCAAAAGAAGGTTGGAAGATCGTGGGACTCACACGACTTTCTCCCATCTTTCCCTTTAATTTACTCAACTATGCCTACGGAATTACGAAGGTCACTCTGCGCGACTACCTGTTAGCTTCGTGGATAGGGATGCTGCCGGGAACCGTGATGTATGTTTATATAGGATCGCTGGCGGGCGATCTAGCCGCCGCAACCACAGGAGCTGTGACTACGGTTCAATGGACCATTCGCATCATCGGATTTATCGCCACGGTTACAGTTACAATTTATATTACCCATATAGCAAAGAAAGCGTTGGAGGAAAAAGTTCAATTGTAAGAACAAAATTTAACCCCCATGAAGGATTCTTTAATTATATTCGTAAAAGCGCCGGTTCCCGGACGAGTTAAAACCCGTTTAGTGCCCCCCCTCACCTACGACCAGGCCGCAGCAATGTACCGCGATTGGGCGGCAAGCATTTATACCTCCCTACTTAAAATTCCAGCGCTCTCCGTAGAAATTGCCTATGAACCTCATCCAGATTTTCCATCTCCAGATTGGATAAAAACTTCCTCCCAAGAAGTTCCTTTTTTTCTACAGGAGGGTGAAAATTTAGGGGAAAGATTAAAAAATGCGTTTCATAGCGTCTTTAAAAAAGGACATTCTAAAGGGGTCATTATCGGGTCCGATTCTCCCGGCCTACCTACAGAATACATACGCGATGCGTTTAGCTCCTTAGATAACAATGATTTGGTCTTGGGGCCCACCCCCGATGGCGGTTACTATTTAATTGGCCTAAAAGACAAAATAATTCCCGATCTCTTTAGGGATATCCCATGGTCGAGTTCAACGGTATTAGAAAAAACATTGGCTCAAGCAAAAAAACATTCTTTAAAAACCGATTTGCTGCCGGAATATTTAGACATAGACCGGCCAAAGGATTTAGAATCTCTGGAACCCACCTTCTCCATTATTATCCCCACAAAAAATGAAGCGGGAACAATCCTTAAAACTCTAACTCACATACGGCAGACCTCTTCTTCCTATTCCACTGAAACGATTATTGTGGATGGAGGAAGCCAAGACGATACCCTTGCCCTTGTCCAAAATAAAGCCACCCTGGTTCTAAAATATCCCCAACCGAACCGAGGGGCTCAAATGCATTGCGGCGCCCAACAGGCAAAAGGAAAAATATTTCTATTCCTCCATGCCGACACTCTGCTTCCAGATAATTGGCAGAATATTTTGATGGAAGTTTTTTCTGAAAGCGGCGGAAAAGCGCCAGTGGCCTTGGCGTTTAGGCTCAGTTTCGATTCGGATAAACTTTTCTATAGAACCATTGAGTTATTAACTCGAGTCCGCACTTTTTTTACACGAGTTCCGCATGGGGATCAAGCGCTGGCGGTACAACGAGAAGCCTATAAACGATCCGGCGGATATCCAAACGCCCCACTGATGGAAGAATATTTATTGATCCCTAAACTGCGGAAAATGGGGCGTCTTTTCCTATTACAAGAAAAAGTGAGAACCTCTTCCAGAAAATATGTAAAAAAGGGGCCGCTACGAAACTCTCTGAGAAATTTGACTCTAATTTTTCTCTTCTTTTTGGGAGTTTCCCCTAACAAATTGTCCAAGATTTACTAAAAAGCTGTTGACGAGTTATTCAGAATCTCCTACGATTTGTATATTCCTATGGTCCCCTATCTTAAACTCTACGATGTTATTATAGTCGGCGCGGGCCACTCAGGCTGCGAGGCAGCTTCGGCCACAGCGCGCATGGGCTTCCAAACCTTGCTGCTCACGCTGAATTTAGACTCCGTGGGACAAATGTCCTGCAACCCTTCTATTGGCGGTGTAGGCAAGGGACAGGTGGTGCGAGAACTCGACGCGCTCGGCGGTGAAATGGCTAAAAATACAGACATAAGCGGAATTCAATTTAGAATTTTAAATAGATCCAAAGGCCCCGCCGTCCAGTCTCCCAGAGCTCAATGCGATAAAAAACTGTATCAATTTACTTTGAAACACACGTTAGAACGCCTTCCCAATTTAGATTTAAAACAGGCGGAAGTCACACACCTTTTAATTGAAGAATTAAAGGACAAAAGTAAAAAGAGAGTCCGAGGTGTTCGCACCAAAGTTGGAATTGACTATACTGCCCAAGCCGTTATTGTAACAACAGGCACTTTTTTAAAAGGACTTCTGCATTATGGGCTCAACCATCTGCCGGGCGGCAGAGCTGGCGACGGGAGAGCTGAACATTTAAGCGATCACCTCCGGGAACTAGGATTTGAAGTGGGCCGCATGAAGACCGGAACACCCATGCGGTTAAATTCCCGAACCATCGATTTTTCTAGATGCTCGATTCAGCCCGGGGATGATCCCCCAATTCCCTTTTCCCATTTTACGCCCGAGATTACGCAAAAACAGGTACCGTGTTACTTAACCTACTCCAACGCAGAGACTCACCAGATTATCCGAGAAAGTTTAGACCGATCCCCTCTCTATACCGGAAAAATAAAATCGATTGGTCCGCGCTATTGCCCCAGCATAGAAGATAAGGTGGTAAAATTCCCCCACCACTCTCGCCATCAAATATTCTTAGAACCCGAAGGATATACCACGGAAGAAATTTATGTGAATGGCCTTTCTACCAGCCTTCCAGAAGATGTGCAATGGCAGTTTGTTAGAACCATCCCCGGGTTAGAAGCAGCAGAAATGATGCGCTCCGGCTATGCCGTAGAATATGATTTTTGTCCCCCTACTCAATGTGAGCCCACCCTCGAAACAAAGCGGGTAGAAAATCTCTACTTTGCGGGGCAAATTTGTGGCACTACCGGCTATGAAGAAGCCGCCGGTCAAGGTCTTATGGCGGGGATCAACGCCGCTCTTAAATTAAAGGGAGAAAAACCTTTTATTTTAAGACGGGATGAAGCGTATATTGGAGTGATGATTGACGATCTTGTCACCAAAGGGGTGGATGAACCGTATCGGCTCTTTACTTCCCGCGCGGAATACCGCCTAAGCTTACGCAGCGATAATTCCGATTTGAGGCTCATGGATTATGGTTATAAATTCGGCTTAATTTCAGACCAGCAGCACAAAGAATTCTCCGATTATAAAGAAAAAATTAAGTTAGGTTTAGAAGGATTCGAAACAAACCATGAAAAAGCGCAAAAACAAATTTTCATACAAAAAAAATATGCCGGCTATCTTGCCCGGCAAACTCAAATGATTTCTAAATTTGTAAAAATGGAAAAGAAAACGATTCCCTTTAATTTTGATTATGACTCTATCCCCGGACTTTTAAATGAATCGCGTCAAAAATTTAAAAAAATCCTTCCTCACACCATCGGCCAAGCCTCCAGAATCCCCGGAGTAACTCCAGCCGATATCAGCATTCTTATGATTTATTTAGAAAAACAATCCCGCAAACAATGCCTGGAAATAACTTAGCGGCTTCTTTCTTGTCGTTCCATTCTGTCATATGGAATAAAAAAATAATTGTGGGTTTTTTTATATGATATGTCCATATGAAGATAAACCCTTGGGCTTCTCCATTATTAATCGGAGCGGTCGCTCTTATATTCTGTTCTACACTCCGGGCAAAAGAGGTTCAGTTGCTGAATGTTTCTTACGATCCCACGCGAGAGTTCTATCAGGATTATAACCGAGCCTTCACAAAATATTGGAAGGAAAAAACGGGAGAGACTGTTACCGTGCGGCAATCCCACGGAGGATCGGGAAAGCAAGCCCGTTCCGTTATAGACGGGTTAGAAGCGGATGTGGTTACTTTAGCGTTGGCTTACGATATTGACGCGATCGCGGAAAGAGGGAAACTTCTCGGCGTAAAATGGCAAACACAATTTCCGCGCAACAGCGCTCCCTACACTTCCACCATTGTTTTTTTAGTGCGCAAAGGGAACCCTAAGGGGGTTCAAGATTGGGACGATCTGGTTAAACCAGGAGTTTCGGTTATTACCCCAAACCCAAAGACTTCGGGCGGAGCCCGCTGGAACTATTTGGCGGCGTGGGGCTTTGCTCTAAAAAAATATGGGAACGATGCCCAAAAAGCTAAGGAGTTTGTAAGACAACTTTATAAAAATGTTCCGGTTTTAGATTCCGGAGCGAGGGGGGCCATGACCACATTCGCGCAAAGAGGAATTGGGGACGTTTTTATTAGCTGGGAAAATGAAGCGTATTTAGCCTCCGCGGAATTGGGAAAAGATAAGTTCGAAATGGTGGTCCCCGCGCTCAGTATCTTAGCAGAACCGCCTGTAGCCGTCGTAGAGAAAGTGGCCCAAAGGCACGGAACGGAAACTGTCGCTAAAGCCTATCTGGAATATTTATACAGTTTAGAAGGACAAAAAATTGCGGCAAAACACTATTACCGCCCCCGAGAAAAAGGAGCTTGGGCGAGCAGCCCCGTTTCTTTTGCGGAGCTTAAACTTTTTACTGTCGAGGAATTCGGCGGATGGCAAAAAGCGCACAACACCCACTTTAGCGACGGTGGGATCTTTGACCAAATTTATAAACCTTGAAGATTCAATTTAAAAAACATAGCGTACTCCCGGGGTTTGGGATCACTTTAGGGTTCACATTACTCTATCTGAGCTTGATTGTTCTGATTCCCCTCTCGGGACTCTTTTTTAAAACCAGCCAAATTTCCTGGAACGAATTTTGGCACATAGCGACTGGAGAGAGAGTTTTATATTCCTACAAATTAACGTTCGGATGTTCTCTGATTGCCGCTACGATCAATATGTTTTTTGGACTTTTAGTGGCGTGGGTTTTGGTGCGTTATCCATTTCCCTTTAAAAAAATAGTGGACGCTTCTATCGATCTTCCGTTTGCGCTGCCTACCGCTGTAGCCGGCATTGCTTTAACTGATCTTTATTCGGTAAACGGTTGGATTGGCAAGCTCTTAGATAGAGCGCACATTCAAGCGGCATTTACCCCCTTGGGGATTCTCATCGCTCTTACGTTTATTGGGCTCCCTTTTGTGGTGCGCGTCGTGCAACCTGTTTTGCAAGATTTAGATAAGGCGGAAGAAGAGGCCGCCCTTAGTTTGGGAGCGGGGAGATTTAGCACTTTTTTTCGGGTGATCTTGCCGGAAATTTGGCCGGCTATTCTAACTGGTTTTACTTTAGCTTTTGCTAGAGCTTTGGGAGAATATGGATCCGTAATCTTTATTGCTGGGAACATGCCGATGAAGACGGAAATTACCACCCTTTTAATTGTAACGAAACTGGAACAATATGATTACGCGGGAGCCACCGCCATCGCCATCGTGATGTTATTGGTCTCTTTTGCATTATTGCTCACCATTAACGTGTTACAGTGGTGGTCCAGAAGTCGCCACACCTTTACGACGGCGCAGGAATTACAATGACAGAATCCCGCTTTATTCGATATTTACTGTTGAGTGTGGCCCTTCTTTTTTTGGGACTTTTTCTCTTTGTTCCCCTTGCCACTGTTTTTACGCGCGCTTTAGAAAAAGGAGGCGATGTCTATTGGGAAGCGATTAGAAACCCAGATACATGGAGCGCTATCCGTTTAACGGTTCTCGCTTCCGTTATTGCTGTTCTACTCAACTTAATTTTTGGAGTAGCCGCTGCCTGGGCGATAGCTAAATTCGATTTTATAGGAAAGAATATTTTAATTTCTCTCATCGATTTGCCTTTTGCCGTCTCTCCTGTAGTCTCCGGGTTAATTTATGTGCTTTTATTTGGTCTCCAAGGAGTCTGGGGTCCGTGGCTCCTGGAACATAACATTAAAATTATATTTGCCGTTCCAGGCATTGTTTTAGCGACCACATTCGTAACATTTCCGTTTGTAGCGCGGGAACTGATTCCCCTTTTACAAGCGCAAGGAACGGAAGAAGAAGAAGCCGCCGTAGTCTTGGGAGCGAATGGCTGGCAAACATTTTGGAAGGTAACCCTTCCCAACATGAAATGGGGACTCCTCTACGGACTTATTCTCACCAATGCGAGAGCGATGGGAGAATTTGGCGCAGTTTCTGTGGTGTCAGGCCATATCCGGGGAGAGACGAACACCATTCCTCTCCATGTGGAAATTCTCTATAATGAATATAATTATGCCGCCGCTTTTGCTGTGGCATCCCTGTTAGCCGCATTGGCTCTTGTCACTTTAGCCATTAAGAGCTACGTAGAGTGGAAATCCGAACTATGAGTATTGACGTTAAAAATTTAAATAAAAAATTTGGCGCTTTTGTGGCCGTCAATAATGTGAGCTTTCACGTGAAGACTGGTTCTTTAACCGCTATTTTAGGCCCCAGCGGCTCCGGAAAGAGCACACTTCTGCGCATTATCTCCGGCTTGGAAACCGCCGACTCCGGTGAAATTCATCTCACCGGCGCCGAATCCACATACCAATCGGTTAAAGATAGAAACGTGGGATTTGTTTTCCAACACTACGCTCTTTTTAAACATATGACGGTGGCGGAAAATATAGCCTTTGGTCTGAATGTCAGAAAGAGGAATCGCGAAGAAACTCGCGAACGGGTACAAGAACTTTTACATCTGGTGCAGCTGGAAGGGTTGGATAAACGCTACCCTTCTCAACTCTCCGGCGGCCAAAAACAACGGGTGGCGTTAGCCCGAGCTTTGGCGCCCCGGCCGCAAGTGTTGCTCCTCGATGAACCTTTCGGAGCGCTCGACGCTAAAGTACGGGATGAACTGCGGGAATGGATTACCCACCTCCACAAAGAAACGAATGTAACCACTCTCTTTGTGACCCACGACCAACACGAAGCGTTAGAAATTGCCGACAGAATATTAGTAATGAATAAAGGGTCTATTGAACAGGAAGGGACGGCTCTGGACATTTTTGACCATCCTGCCTCTCACTTTGTGGCTCAATTCGTGGGCGAAACAAACTATATTGAAGCTTCGCTTTGTGAACCGGAGTTGGTCTGTTGGGGGTCGTTTAAATTCTCTGTAAACGGGTATAAGATGGGCGACAAAATTCGCATCTACTTCCGCCCCAACGATGTCTATGTGAGCCCCACGCCAGAAACGTTGCAGGTGAAAGGAGTCATTACAGAAACCCGCTTTAGAGGTCCCTTAATAGAACTGACTTTAGATATTGGGGAAGACAAATTTATTACCGCTCTTATTCCAAAAGGGGTGGCGTTAGCGAGTGGTTACAAAAAGGGAGAAGAAGTCTTTCTAGGAATTACCGCTTTCCACTCTTTTCGCGTTTAGGTTAGAGAGATAGGTAATAGAAAGCATTTTCCCCTCTATAAACGATCCCGGAAAAAATATTCTTCTAGAACTGCCGCCTTGATTTAACCCAAATTTTGCATTAGGCGCGAGAACCGAGACGAACAAGGCGGAGACTTTTTCGACGAAAAAAGTGAGAGCGTAGTGGTGACTCACGGCCCGAATTTTTTGAGGAAGAAAAAGTCCCGCATTGTTCGCAAGAATTCCGCGTCCTAATGCAAATTTTGGGTTTAATACTCTTTTCTGCAATAATGAATTAAAGTACCGCATTTTATATGCCATTACTATGAAACATCCTATTAAATTATTTCTCTTAATCTTGCTACTCTGCGGTTATGCTTATGGACAGGAAAATAAAATTAAAAAAACGTTTTCCTACTGGTTCGACTTTGATCCCCGCATAGAAAAGGGAGAGAAAAAGAACATCAATATCCTCCCCCTCATTGTTTTTACTCCTGAAAAAGGTTTTGGACTCGGTTTAAAATTCGCGCAAGAATCATTCCTGAAAAAGAAAGATATTATAAAACTCACGACCATCCAAACTTTAAAAAGTAAATCGGAATATAGAGTGATCTATAAATTCCCTCGCAATATCTTTAGAAAGTTCACGGGAGAACTAGAAGCAGGTTACGAAAATTACGATCAATTTTATTATGGGATAGGAAACAATGCGGAAAAAAGCGATGAAACTTCCTATGTTCCAGAACTTTTTGAAGTTAAAGTGCCTATATTGTATGGATTAACTCAGAATATCTCCTTAGGACTCTCCCTGAATTACCACAACTGGAAAATTGTAGAAGTAGGAACGGATGGAATTTTAAGAAGAGATTTTCCAAATTTAATTGGCAAAGACGGGAGCAAACTCTACACTACCAGCTTTCTGGCGCGCTGGGACACCCGAGATTCTAATACCGATCCCTCCCTAGGGACACTCCTGGAAGGGACTATAGAATATTCAAAAAAACTACTTAAGAGTGAAACCGATTTTACGCGTTATACATTTAAAATCAACAAATTTTATCCGGTTTTTGGCAGAACCAAGCCCCATGTTTTTGCTTTTAGTGTCACCATGGATTACAAAACGGGAGATGTCCCCTTTTATTTATTACCCCAACTCGGGGGAATTTTCTTTAACCGCGGTCTTACAGAAGGAAGATTCCGAGACGCGTTGGCTCTATGTGGCAATTGGGAATACCGCTTTAAAATTTACGAACGGCTCCATTGGGCCTTTTTTGTGGACGCTGGGAATGTTTATTCGGAATTTTACCGAGTCAATGCTTCCAACATTAAAATTACAGGCGGCACAGGAATGCGCTACTATGTTCCCCCTGGAAATTTATTATTGGCCCGGGTGGATGCCGGCTACAGCACCGAAGGTTTAAAAGTCTACCTTACCTTCGACCATCCTTTCTAGGCGCCTCTACCACTCTATTTACGAAAGAAGTGTTTGTGGGAGTGAGGGGGAGGATGGGAGTGACTTCTGTGTGGAGAAAAAGATTTAGGC
>JAHFCA010000114.1 GCA_023249715.1 Elusimicrobiota bacterium | reverse complement strand
TGGTTTTTTTAGAAGAAATCCCGGCGATGGTCCCCATGGCTTCTTTGGAGAGATTTCCCATTTTTTGAATTTTACCTTTCTCTTTTAATAAATTTTCCAGGGTTGAGGTCAGCGCCGATCCGTCTTTAATTTGGAGAGCGCCGCCGCAATCCTTTAACCAATGGGCGATTTCTGAAAAGTTTTCCATATGAGGCCCAAATAAGACCGCTTTGCCAAAGTAAGCGGGTTCAATGGGATTGTGCCCGCCAATGGGAACGAGAGACCCCCCCATAAAGACGCAGTGGGACCATTGGTACGCGAGCAAAAGGTCGCCATAACTGTTCCAAATTATGACTTCCACATGGGGATTAAAATTCTTGAATTCTGTTTTTAAACAAAAACTAAGGCGGTGTAAAATTAAAAGGTGTCGAATGAATTCCACTTCTTCTAAGTGACGGGGCGCGAGAATAAGTTTAAGCTTTGGGAACTTATTTTTTAGGGAAAGGTAGGTTTCCAATACTATTTTTTCTTCCCCCTTGCGAATGCTGGCGGCAGTCCAAATTGTATCGAGGGGTTCAAATGGATTTTTTTCTTCAATAGTTTGAATAAACGTATTGGCATTTTGAAAATAAAAATAATCCAGTTTTAAATTTCCGGTGATATTTATTTTTTCCGGAGGGACTCCTAACGCAAGAAAACGTTTTAAATCTTTATCTTCTCGGACGCAAAATAGATCTATATTTTCTAGTATAATTTTTGAAAAGGTTTTAGAGAGCAGATAGTTGCGGGTGGATTTTTCCGAAATGCGGCCGTTAATGAGGCAAATTTTTATTCCATACTTTTTTGCCAGTCTCAGCCGATTGGGCCAAATTTCCGATTCCACCATAAAAAATATCTTGGGCCGGATTATTTTAAAAAATCTTTTTAAAATAAAGGGAAAATCTAGGGGAGCCAGAAACCTAAAATCCCCCATCGAGAGCCGCGCCGCTTCTTCCAGCCCCGTTACGGTGTTAGACGTAAATAGAATTTTAAAATGCGGGAATTCCTCTTTTAATATTTTTATAAAAGGATAGGCAGCCCTGCATTCTCCCAAACTGGCGGCATGAATCCAGATGGGAATCGTCTCTTTTTGGAGCGGCTGCATATTCCCGGTCCGCATTCCCAATCCAATAAAAAACTGTGAAAAAAATCTCTTGGGTTGCTGGAATAAAAAGCCTAAGAGAATAAAAGGAGAACTGATTTTTAGAAACAGGTTATAGAGCAGATAATATATTTTTTCCCGAGCGCGGTTATCCCAGGTTTGATCGGAGTCCTGGGTAATGCGATTTAATTCCTGTTGGAGCTCTTTGGCTTTTTCTGTTACATTGTCTTCTCTTCTAACCTCGATCGGTTTTCCATAATTGATGACAAAGGTGTTAAAAGGAAGAGGTACCCAGTAGTTATCCCAGCCTCGGATAATAATTTTGTATTTAGCGGAATAGGTAAGGGGAAGAATGGGTTTAGCAGTTTTTTGCGCTATATATAAAATACCGGGAGCTACCTCTCTTTGAGGTCCTCGGGGTCCATCGGGAGTAAAACCGATTGTTTTACCTTCGTATATCTTTTGAGCCAGTTGGACTAAGGCGCTCCTTCCCCCTTTGGAGCTCGAACCCCGAACCGTGCCTAACCCAAAAAGGTGAATCACTCGCGCAATTATATCTCCATCTTTACTTTTAGAAACTAAGGCAACCGCTCCTTTATTCCGATATGCCCAGGGAAAAATAAGTTGCCTCCCATGCCAGAAGGCATAGATAAAATTTTTCTCTTTTTTCTCAAGAGATTCTCTAATTTCTAAATTGCGCCAAATAATTTTTGAGCTTTTCCCCACGCAATAAAGATAGAGCCACGCGGCGCGTGTAAGGAGGGATAAAAATAAATTTTGCATCTTTATTTCTTTTTAAGAGGGGTCCAAAAACAAAACCCAATCCGAGAATAGAGGGGGATGAGTTTTTCTTCGGAGTCTAAAAAAATTTCATCTTTAATTTGCAGGAGGCCAAGGCACTCTCGGGTATAAGTGGAATCTAAAACTTGCGGGTTTGTGCTATCACACCCTTCTAACTTAGATTCTTCCTGCAGCAATTTAACGGCAAAGAGGAAACTTTGGTCTTGAGCTTCCATCCCAATTGATTCCAATAAAGCGGCCTGAACGGAATCATTAGAATTCTGAATTTTTTTCCACTCTGTCTCTAAGGAGTTCCCAATCGTACTGGCAATAAAAGCGATAGAGACGCTCCCATTGGGGCAGCCTTTCCAAAGTTCTTTTAAAGTTTCCGGCAGCTCCTTGGGAGAAAAGACTTCATAGGCGGCGTAGGTTTTAAAATATTTATGCGCCGAGGGCAGCGCCAGCTCTATTTTTTTTTCTAGTTCTTCTTCGGGCAGGTTTTCCGGGATTCTCTTTTTAAACAGTCTCAGGACAGCCGAAGGCCTTAAAGAGATCTTATATTTTTTGATTCTTTTTACCATTAGCAAGAAAAAAAATCGGAGTTAGGTTTTCTTTTGCGGAGACTTTATTTTGTTCCACTCATAGATAAGAGGGGAGGCGATTGCAATCGTGGAGTAAGTGCCTACAATGGCGCCAAAGACCATGGCGAAAGCAAAATCGTGAATCACTTCCCCGCCAAAGAAATAAAGAGTGAGCACAACCATAAAAACAGTTAAATTTGTAATCACAGTGCGGGGAAGAGTTGCGTTAATACTTTGATTGATCATCTCAGATAAGGGTTCCATTTTTCTGAGTTTGAGCCTTTCTCTCATAAAATCGAATATCACAATAGTGTCGTTAATGGAATAACCGGCAATAGTTAAGAGAGCGGCCACAATGGTAACGGTGATTTCTTTATTTAAAATAGAAAAAATTCCAATGGTGGCAGTGACGTCGTGCACGAGAGCAATAACTCCGGCGGCGCCCCAGATTCCGGAATGAAAGCGAAAAGCGACATAAACAATAATTCCAACAAAAGTTAAAAGGAACGCTAAACTCGTTTGTTTAAATAAGTGCTTGCCCACGGTGGGTCCTACGAACTCTTTTCTTAAAATTTCCGGATTTTGATCGGGGAAGGATTTTTTAAGGGAGTCTAGAATTTTAACGCCAATTTGTTTGTCGGCATTTGAATTTTCGGTTTTATTCTCTAAAAGCGGGGTTCGGATAATAAAGATTCCCTGATCCGGAACATTTTGAATTTCTGCGGATAAAATTCCGCTTTCATCTAACGATTTACGCACATCCGCTAAAGGGGGTGATTTTTGAAACTTTACTTCTACCAAATTCCCGCCCGTAAAATCGAGGCCCAGTTTGGGCCCCTTTTTTAGAATAAGTGAGGCGGTCCCAGCCAGAAGTAGCGCTCCAGATAGAATAAAAAACAGATATCTTTTGCCGATGAAATCGATATTGGTTTTAGGAATCAGTGTAAGCATAAGTTTTATATACTAATGGAGTAGTTTGGATTTTTTAAGCGCCAATCATAATACGCGCGCGTGACAAAAATGGCGGTAAACATAGAAATCACAATACCAATCGTCAGTGTGACGGCAAACCCTTTAACGGGACCCGTTCCAAATTGGAATAAAAAAAGGGCGGCAATGAGGGTGGTTAAGTTGGAATCTAAAATAGTGGAGAATGCCCGGTTATACCCTAGGTCTATGGCCATGCGGACGGAGCGTTTATTGAGTAACTCTTCCCGAATTCTTTCCAGAATAAGCACATTCGCATCGACCGCCATGCCAAGAGATAAAACAATACCGGCAATGCCCGGCAACGTGAGAGTGGCTCTAAAATAAACCATGGAAGCCACTAAAAATAAAAAGTTGAGTAAAAGCGCAGCATCGCTAATAATGCCGGCGCCTCGATAATAGAAAGCCATAAAGAGAATCACTAGGAGTAAACCAATAAAGCTGGAACGAACTCCCGCTCGAATGGAATCTTCTCCCAAAGTGGGGCCAACGGTTCTTTCTTCGATGACTTGCACGGGAGCTGGCAGGGCGCCCGCCCGTAACACGGTAGAGAGAAGTTTGGCGTCTTCGGTGGTAAAGCTACCTTCGATGACTGCTTTACCGTCTGGAATCCTGGTGCGGATGGTAGGAGCCGACTGAACAATGCCATCGAGCACGATGGCTAAATTTTTATTGATGTTCGCTTCTGTTATCTGAGAAAATAAGCGAGCCCCTTCAGGACTAAATTCTATGGAAACCTCGGGGTAGCCAAAGCCAGATCCCCCTCCCAATTGCACTTTGGCATTGGTGAGATAAGCTCCCGTTAGCTCCGGAGTAGACTTTACTAAGTAGTAGCGGTCTTCCCTTCCCGGCACCAGAGTGTACCCCGCGGGAAATAAGGAAAGAATAGGGTTCGGTAAAAGTTCCGGGTGCATGGCGGCGGAAGAGAGGCTGATGTTGTTATCTCTTAAGGCATTTAAAATTTTTTCCATGGTGGCAGAGTCGTCAACCAATTTAAATTCGAGGAGAGCCGTTTTCCCAATGAGCGCTTTGGCTCTTTCGGGATCTTTAATTCCTGGCAGCTGGACCACAATCCATTTTTCCCCTTGGCGGGCAATCAGAGGTTCCGCGACTCCAAACTGGTCGATGCGGTTTCGAATAATTTCGATGGCCCGGTCTAAAGCGTCTTGAGTGGCTTTTCTTCTTTCTTCCACCGTGTTAGCGGCAATTTTTTCGGTTTGGAGTTCTAAAACTAAGTGGGAACCTCCTCTTAAGTCGAGCCCTAGATTTAGGATCTTTCCTAATATAGGATCTTTTTCAAATTCTCTTTGGCTTCTTTCTTGACCATTTAAGCGGTACCACGAAAGAGTGGGATAGAGAAAATAGAGAGCTAAGGCGAGTGGGGCTAGCAGCGCCAAAAATTTAAATGCGAGTTTATTCACCGGAAGAATTTAAATTTATTTTTGTTCTGTTTTTGCAAGCGCCGTTTCCGAGGATGGTTCCTGGCCTAAGATTTCGGATACGGAACTTTTTAATATCTTAACTTTAAGATTTTCCGCTAATTTTACTTCTAAGTTATTGTCCGCCACTGTTGCGACCGTCGCAAAAAACCCGGAAGCGGTTAAAATGCGATCTCCTTTTTTAACCCCTTCCAACATTTTCTTATGGGTCTTCATTTTTTTTTGTTG
>JAHFCA010000113.1 GCA_023249715.1 Elusimicrobiota bacterium | reverse complement strand
AATCCCAGGTTTCCCTTCCAGTCCCAATAGATCGCTTAACTCTTCCTCATTCACATCAAATTCATTCGCTCCTTTTTCCATGGCTATTTTTAAGAGGCCGGTATAGAGATCAAAGCCGCCCGTATCATGCCTGCCGACCATTGCGGCTAAGAGTCCCTTATCTTCCATAAAAGAGAGAGGAACCAAAACAGTTGGACCTTCCTCCTGAGGCTTTTGCCTTTCTACTGTGGAAAGATACTCCAGAATATTCTTTGCCACTTCGGGTGAGCGAATGAGCACATTCGTCTCTACATTTCTAGTAAGGCTAATCTGGCTCCAATTGCTGGAACCCACAAGAACTGTTTCTTTATCGATCACCGCGACTTTAGAATGAATATAAGTGTAAGGAGAATCGAAGTAAACAGGAATACCGTTTGCGGAAAGGAATTCATAGGCGGTCCAATTTTTCCCTTCCAGAATCCAACTCTCTTGAGAGGGATACGTCGTGAAATCAATATTTTGGTCTAAGACAACTTCCACCTGAACCCCGCGCTTTTTTGCCTGAATTAAAGCTTCGGCAATCTTAAGCGGGAGAGAATTAGAATTTTCCGCGTTAATCGTGAACTGGTAAAGGTAGATTGCGATGGATTCTTTTGCCTGATCTATTTCCCGTATCAGTGTTTTAAAGTATTCTCTGGGAAGGATATGTTTAACTTCATCAGCCTCTAACCCGGGAATCCAAAAAAGGAAAAGTAACGCCGCCCCAAGAGCCCGCTTCATAAACCGGTGTTCTCTCACTTTTTTATCTAGAAAAAATATCTCTATCCAAAAACTACGCCACCCATCCAGAAGCAAGCGTTTAAGAGAATATTTGGAGTAACATTTTCAGGGACAGACCCCATTGGGTTCTGCCCTTGAAAGTGTGTCCCCTCAAAAATTTAGTTGGAATAAAACAAAATTCGAAAATATAAAATCTTTCCTGCGTTATTAAACAGAAACAATGCGGTGTTTTTTAGATAATTTTTTCCATAGTTTAGATTTTTGAACTTCCTCATGCGTCTTATCCAGCCGTTCTCCTATTGTTAGTCTTGCATACTTCTGATCTAACTGATCTCGAACTTTACGCATAAATTCAACAGCTTTAAAATTCTTCATACAAAACCTCCTTCGGTGATCTAATTTCTAACTGAGTATAACCTTCTTTTAAATTGACTCCATTATAAGCATGAATTCTTTTTATGTTTACGATATGTTTAAAATTCCAACTTACTAATACATCCACGCGATTAATTGTTGCCAATGCGATATGAAGCGCGTCTGTAGCCGAATGAGATGGGACTGCGCCAAAAGAGACATATGATTCTGCAAGAACTTTAGCTTCTGGCAATGAGGGAACCTTCTCAAGAAATTCATCAGGTATTTCTTCTAAGATAGATTTAACATATTCAGGCGCAGGATCAAGTTCTTGAACAGTTAGTTCGGAAAGCACAGCTATCATTTCTCCATTTTTAAATTTTTCTAAAAGTTTGTTGGAGTCAGTTTCAAACTCAGAATCAAAACAACCACCAATAACTGATGTGTCAATATAAATCCTTAATTTATGCATTGTCTTGATCTAATTATAGCTCCAGCATGAGACGAAATCAATCAACATTAGAACCACCCCATTTTTTAAAGGCTCTTCACCGTGTTTATAAAATATCCGGCGCTGCGCTTGGGGTTATCCGGATTTTTTAATTTCAGTTTGTCATAGACAAAGTCCACTTTTTCCCTGGCGTACTTTTGGTCTAAGATAACTTCCACGTGCACCCCGCGCTTTTTTGCCTGAATTAAAGCTTCGGCAATCTTAAGCGGAAGAGAATTAGAATTTTCCGCGTTAATCGTGAACTGGTACAGGTAGGCCACAATGGATTCTTGGGCCTGTTCGATTTCACGGGTAAGGGTAGGAAAATAATCCCTGGGAGGAATGTGCTTTACTGCTTCCATCCCAAAACAAAGATTCCATTGCAAAAAAAACTAAAGCCGCTCCGGTGCCAAGGGTGCACTGCATTATTGAATTCCATTGTAGCGTATTTCCGCCAATTCCGGCCAACGTCTCCTCTTGCGCGCGCTCAAATTTCATTTGAAATTTAACTTAATTTTTATTTGAAAGAGTTCATTTCTCATGTTATACTAAAACACTCAATGCAAAGTTTTATAATTACCTTTTATATAACTGACAAAATTAAAACAGGAGAAACACTATGGCAAAAAGAATAAGATTTTCCTATGACAAAGAAGGAGATGTGCTTGACATTTCATTGGGTGAACCGCGGAAAGCTATTGCGCGAGAAATTAATGACGATTTCTTTATTAGGGTAGATGTTAAGAGTAAAGAGATCGTGGGTTTTTCTGTATTAAATTTTGAAAAAGGTTTCCATAAATCAGGTGAATCTAAAACAATTCCGCTTTCTGCCAAGTTTGCGCTTGCCGGCAGATAGCTGAACCCCTCCCGTTTTAGAAAAAACTGCGCCTGAATCCTAACCCCGGATATTGCGTTAGAATTTGTTTAGAAGATAACCTATGGCCAGCGCCATTGGCACCGATAATGCGGGAAGCCACAAAGCGGTTCTCCGCCCAATATTGCTCCAAAGCAATCCAATCTCCGTATAGTCCGTTAGGACCCCTGCCATTAAAAAAATAAAAGCGTTTCCAAAAGCGCCGCTCTGACGATAAATTTCAAAAGCGAGGGGAGCGCTTCCTTCCGAACAAACTTCAATGAGAGTAGCCAGTCCCAATGTTGTGAATAGGCCTCGACTATTTTTTCCAAACCAACCCTGAAAGATTTCGGGAGAAATAAAAGTTCCTAAGAGCGCGGATACTGTAATTCCCAAAAGCGCCCACCATAAAACCATATCCATTAAATGCCAGGATCCTTTTAGCACCGCTGGAATCTCCTCAAAAAGCAAACGCCTTCTGTTAAAGGAATAGCGTGAAAATCGAAATTTAATATCCTCTCGAACAGAAAATCCTTTTTCTAAAGTTACCGTATGGGGATTTTCTTCTATCCAGCGCTTCTTATCTAAAAAGAGATAGACCATTCCCACTGCTAAGGAAATAAACAGGGCGGAAAATATAATGAGGAGTCCCTTTAATTTAAATAAGCTCACTAAGAGAAACGTAAGGGACATGTTCGCCCACGGGCTGGCTAATAAAAAAGCGATAACGCTGGGAATACTCGCTCCCTTTTTGTAGAGTTCAAAAGTGATGGCGAGGCACCCATGAGAGCATCCGCTAAAAATAAATCCCAGGAATGTGGCTTTCGCTATATGGGTCCAACTTTTGGAGGAAAAATGTTTGGAAATATAGGAGCGGGGGATAGTGACTTCAATCAATCCTCCTAAAAAAAATCCGACAAGGAGCGCTTTCCAAATCATTCTAAAATATTCAAAAAAATGGTGTCGAAATAGAAAAAGAGATGGAACAAAATTGGACAAAAGTAAAAGCGATAATACCGCGCTCACCGTTAAAAAAAGTTTATGCGCGTAAAAATGTTTTTTAGCGTCAGGGGTACAACACGCTTCTATTTCTTTCACTTTAATCCTCTAGCCTAAATATAATAGATTGACGTATTTTTACGGCCACGGGGTTATCGCCGATATAAGCGGGAGAAAATTTCATTTTCCGAGAGACTTCTTTGGCTATGGTGTCAAAGGAAACTCCTCCCGACTCTACGACTTCGGAAGATTGCACGTTTCCGGCTGCCGTTAAATGTAAATCTACGAAAACAACCCCTTCGATACCGGCTTGCCGTTCTGCCGCAGGATACAGTTTTTTTAGCAGTTTAAGAATTTCAGATCGGTTGACCAGTTTGGGAAATCGTGAAAGTGGAACCCCTCCCCCTTCTCCTTCCCCGCCGCCCCAACCCCCTCCGCTTCCCGCAAAACCTTCCCCAGTTCCACCCACGCTCTGGTCAGAACTTTCTGCCTTAGGCCCCGCTTCTTGTGGTTTTTCTATTCGTGTCGATTTGTTTTCCGGCAAGAGCCATTCTTTTGGCGCCGCTTTATTTTCCGGAGAAAGGGACTCCGAGGGGGCCCGAGGCCCAATCTTTTCTTTGGGAATATCGAGGGTGGTTCCTCCCCCCGCTTTTAACAATGGATTTCCGCCGATGCGAAAGGGCTTGGTTAAATCAATTTCAATGGTTTTTGCGCTTGAGTCGGAGCGTAGGCGAATGCCTTTAAAGTGAAGTCCGGACCAAAATACAAGATGAAGGAAAAACGAAATTAAAAATGCTTTTCTAAATAATGGGTCCGTAGGGATCACAAATTATTTTTTGTTTTTACTTCTAAAGCCACTTTTTTAATTCCAGTCCCTCTCACTAAATCTAAGAGTTCAACGACATCCCCATAGGGAATTTTTTCGTCTGCCAATATCGCCACATGCAGTAAGGGATCGCTTTTTGCCATCGCTTCTAACTGGAATTTTAATTCCTGGGGGGTGAGTTTTTCCTGCCCCAAAAAAATCTCTCTGTTTCGGTTGTACACCAAATTGATTGCCGTCGTTGCTTTTCTATCCCCATGAGCCGCCTGGGGAACATTCACATTGAGAGATTTTTGATGAATCAAAGGAGCGGTGGCCATAAATATAATTAAGAGCACCAAGATCACGTCTACTAAGGGGGCAATATTAATATTGGTAATCGCTTCTTCTTCAAAATGAGTTTTCATTTTTTAAACTTTTTCTATTTTTGCGAGCACAACTCTGGCCATAGAATCCGTATCGGTTAAAATATCTTTAACGGACTTTTGAAAAAAGTTATAGGCAATGACCGAAGGAATCGCCACCAGCAATCCTATGGCGGTGGCCACCAAAGCCTCCGAAAGTCCTTGCATCACCACTTCGGGTCCTAACCCGCTGTTTTGAGCGAGGTCATGAAAAGCCTTAATGACTCCTAAAACCGTTCCGAAAAGGCCAATATAGATCGCGTTATTTCCCAAAGTCCCTAAAATAATTAACCGTTTCTCCAATTTATTTTTTTCAAGGGTTGCGTCGCTAATAATCCATTCTTCCGCGGAATCTCTTCCTAAAGAGGCTTGCTCGATTCCCTTTTTAAGGATCGTGGCAGAAGATCCATCTATTCCGTTGAGCCCTTCTTTTAGGCCGGAGATGGCAAAAAGAGAGGGCAACCCTGCAAAGATTTTTTTTACT
>JAHFCA010000018.1:3075-13622 GCA_023249715.1 Elusimicrobiota bacterium | reverse complement strand
GCCACATGGGTTTGCATTTTTCCCTTTGCGATCTTAGAAAATTTTCCCGGCATTCCACAAATGGTTACTTTTTCTACCCCTTTACTCGCAGCCTGCTTAGTGCTAAATCCAACAAAGTCTCCCATTTGAATATAACATTCTTGCGGAAGCCCTAAAATTTTAAATGCATACTGTTCACTTCTTCCTCCAGTGGTTAACACAATTTCTCTCTGGCCAGAAGCGATTACCACATCAATCCCTTGCGCAATCGAAGCTTTATAAGCAGCTGTAGAAAATGGCACTACAATTCCAGTGGTTCCAAGAATGGAGATTCCACCTAAAATACCTAAACGCTCATTTTCCGTTTTCTTAGACATCTCTTCACCACCAGGAACAGATATCACCACTTTAAAGCCATTTTCTTTTAACTTGTCGCCAGCCGCTTCTTGAACCATCTCTATAATGTTCTTTTTAGGAACAGGGTTAATCGCAGGCCCACCCACCTCTAACCCTAAACCAACCTTTGTAATTTTAGCTACCCCACCACCTCGGTCTAAAAGAATTTCCCCTGGAGTTCCTAAATAAGAAACGGTAGCTGTAAGCTCCGCGCCATTGGTGCAATCTGGGTCATCTCCGGCATCCTTAATTATGGAACAAGTAGATTCAGCAGAGCTAAACTCGCACCGCTTCAATCTAAATTTTACTCTCTTTCCCATGGGAATAGTAATCTCAATCTCGCTCAATGGCTCCTGATAAATCAAACAACTTGTCGCCGCCTTAGCCGCTGCAGCGGAACATGAACCTGTTGTCCAACCAGACCGCAACTCTTTTTTCCCAGCCTCAACACCCATTTTTCAATAACCCCTCTCTATGTCCGTCATTCCCACAAGCAATAGAAGAACATACCCCCTCCATTGACCTTAAAATTTCCCTTCTCGCCTCACTAATTGTGAGAGGTATTTTATCAAAAAGCATCTTATCTTCATGTTTTAATTTATAGATTAACTCTGCAATCTGCGGCATCTTTAACTTAACACTCTCCAATTCTTCCGAACCATTCAATATATCTTCCGGAACTCCGCTTCGCATCATCTTCCCTTTACTTAAAATAAAAAGCCGATCCAAAAATGTAGGGACTAAATCTACATTGTGGGTAGCGAGCAAAATGGTTACTCCCTTATCTTTATTTAAAGAATAAAGAATTCTCATCATCTTATGTTCAGCCATCGGGTCCAAACCAGCCGTCGGTTCATCTAATAAGAGAATCTCATGCCCCATCGCCAAGAGCCCGGCCATGCAGACTCTCTTCTTCTGACCAAAACTTAAATTATGAATTGGTTTCTCTGCTACCTCATCAATTTCCAAATCTGCCAGAGCCCGGGACACCCGTACCCGAATTTCATTATGCGCAAGACCCATATTGGTAGGCCCAAACGCCACATCCTCAAATACTGTGCTTCCAAAAAGCTGATCTTCTGGATTCTGAAACACCAACCCCATTTTCCCATAAATTTGTTTTGGGGTCAGTTTCCGAATTTCAACTCCCTCCAAAAGCACCATTCCAACATACTCTTTTTCTAACCCATCTATAACCTTGAGCAACGTTGTCTTACCAGAACCATTTGACCCTAAAATTCCAATAAACTCTCCCCTTTTTACACAAAAATTTAAATTGGAGAGCGCTACCGTTCCATCACCATAGCTAAATGAATCTATCTGAACTTTTATACTTTCCATAACCAACCTGCGGCTCCCAAAATAAATCCCGCAAAAAGTATGTCCGAAAAATGAAAATTCCACTTCTTTTCTGGAATAGAAAACTCTCCATCATAACCCCTTTGAATCAAAGCGGTAGTCAACCGCGAGTTATGTTCAAATACTTTAATCACCAACAAGCCCGCTAAACTAGAAAAGGAAGAAACTCCCCTCCGCAGAGAACTATACCCCAACCGATTCGTTTGAGCCTGATAAATCACCGCAGCTTCCTCAAAAAGAATAAAAAGAGAACGATAACTCAACAACAATATCTCTATAAATAGTTTAGGAACTCTTAACCACGCAAGCGTGGCAATAAAATCAATAAATGAAACAGTAAAACTCAGAAAAATGATCAATGAAGCCGCGGCAAAAATTCTGCTAGAAACAAGCAACCCCTGCCGAAGCCCCTCCTCACCTGCAAAAATAAATTTCAAAAGAACTAATGTGCCAGCAATCATCAACGGTTCCGCGAACCGAATAAATACCCTTTTAATTGAAATTTTTAAGAAACCATACAATACGGAGCAAGCAACAAAAAGTGTCATTGGTAAAACAAACCCCTTACAGCTCAGAACTAACAGGTTCAAAGAGAACAGAGTCAGTATGACAACCCGCGCATCCCTTTTAGAAAATATATTTCTCTCCCTAAAACTAGGGTAAATTTTTTCCATTAATCGTCCCTTCTATCACATTCAGATTTATCAGAATATCCGGCCTTTTTTTATAAAGCATTAGAATCATTCCCGAAGTAATAAACCCTTCCAAAATTCCCAATGGAATTTGCGTGGGAATAAACGCTACCAAAATTTGAAAAAAGAACGGCGTGAACTCTTGTGTCCCACGAATACCCGAAGCCAATTCAATAGAAGTCATCGCATAGGTTGCCCAGTCAGCAATAATGCCTCCCATGAATGCGGAAATAACCAGATTCACTTTGAAGTATCGTAGCGTTTTAAATATGCAGTAACCCGAAAATGAGCCTACAACACCCATAGAAACAATGTCAGCTCCCCATGTGCTTATTCCGCCATGCGCTAAAAAAAAAGCCTGTATCAAGAGCGCCGCTCCCGTAATGAGAACGCTAATGGATGGTCCTAGCAAGATCGCCGCTATCCCAGTCCCGCAAGGGTGTGAACATGTCCCTACAATAGGAACCGGAACCGGCATACAAGAAATAATAAAGACCACAGCAGCCATCAGTCCAACGAGTGGTTTTATAGAAAGGTCTGTCTGCGCAACCCTTTTCAAACGGCGTGCTCCATATATAAGGAATGGAACAGAAACTCCCAGCCAAAGTAACGCCCAGTTAAGCGGCAATATCCCTTCCGATATATGCATCGCATAGAGATTATTAGTAAAACTGAACAAGAACGGTAATACGATTATTTTTTTCAACAAAATTCTTTTCCCCAGATATCTGAATAAATAAGCGATCTTAAATCTAAACGATCTTCCCAATGTATCTCTTCCAGCAAGGGTTGTTCTCTAAACTCCACCGGATACCCCACGCAAAGATAAGCTACTGGAAGAATATTTTCTGGAATCATCAATAATTTTCTAAGTGCATCATAATTCAATATGCTCACCCACCCTACTCCAACTCCCTCAGCACGCGCCGCAAGCCACAGATTTTGAATAGAGCAGCAGGTGGAATAGATATCGGTATCAATAACTGAGCTTCTTCCCAAAACATGAGGCCCTTTCCTCATCCTGTCGCAAGTAACACAAATATTTAATGGTGCTTCTAAAATTCCCTCCAATTTCAAGGATTGGTACAACTGCTTTCTTTCTCCAAAATAGTTTTCACTCGCTTTAGCATTTTCAACTTCAAAGAGCTCTTTAATTTTCAAACGAATGGAGAGATCACCCACCAAAATAAAATTCCATGGCTGCATAAATCCAACTGATCCAGCTTGGTGCGCCGCTCCCAATATTTTCAAGAGTACTTTAGATGGAATAGGATCTGAACGAAATTTGCGGATATCCCGCCGCTTATAAATTGTCTCAAAAAGTTCCATTTAATTTTTATTGGCCGATAACATTAGAAGCGCATGAATAATTGCAACTGCAATTGTGCTGCCGCCTTTTCTACCACGTGAAACAATGTAAGGGATAGAGCTGTTGATCACCGCCTCTTTAGATTCTGCCGCAGAAACAAATCCAACTGGAACGCCAAGGACTAATGCAGGTCTGGCCCCCTCCTCTTTAGAAAGCCGCGCTATTTCCAAAAGAGCTGTCGGGGCATTCCCAATCGCCACAATCGCTCCGTTCAATTTTCCTAACTGATGAGCTTTTTTCATCGCTTCAATAGCCCGTGTTGAATTTTCATTCTTCGCTTTTTCGATCACATCAGTATCGGATATGTATGAAAAAATAGAACACCCATACGATGCTAAGCGATCTTCATTCAACCCAGCCTGAATCATTTTAACATCCACTATTATAGGACACCCATTCCGCAACGCTTCAATCCCAAACTCTATCGCTTGGGGATGGAACTGCATCAAACTCTTAAATTCAAAATCGGCTGTAGAGTGAATCACTCGGCGCACTACTTCCCACTGCTCTGGAGTAAATGAATGAAGCCCTGCCTCATCATCTATGATGGCAAAACTCCTATCTTCAATTCTTCTCCCCATAGCCGTCATCTGCCTCATATCATTCATCTATATTTCTCCTCTTTCTAATCCTTCCTCATCAATTCATTCCAATAGTAACCTGCGGCAAAACCGGCAACAGAGCCGGAAATTAGGAACAGAAAAAGGAGCAAATCCCCCTGATCAGTATTAATCAATGGTTTCCGGGCCGGCCTCCCATGCACTTCCGCCAATCTCTCCACAACAGTTTCATCCACTCCTGCCCATTTCCCGCCAAGGAGGAACGCAACTGGAATAAAGAACAAAAAAACCATTACTTTTCTTTTCATGCCCCTATCTTCTTGAATGGATTATTAAAGAAACATTCCATTTTAATTTTGGAATCTATAAAACCTTTTTGTTTTGCTTCTTCCTTAAATGGATACAAGAGAGCTCCATCTCCAGATAAAAAGATTTGGTCTGGGACTCTACTTTCTAATGCTGTTTTTAAGCTTGCAAGCCCAAAGCCCAATCGCCCCATATCGTTTACTGGAGGAATGGCACAACTTCTAAAATCTATTGAATCTTTAACTAATAAATTCTTAATCCAATCCTCTGGAATAAAATAGTCCGCAGACTCTCTCATCCAAATTAAAGAGCACTCCTTAAAATGGTCTTTAAATTTATGCCCTTGAACTAAACCCAAAGCCGCTGTAATACCGGTATCCGTTGCAACCACCAGTGCTGAGGAGCAACTCAAAGAATTCTCATCTGGCGCAAACTGACCCCACGGACCGCTAAATTGTATATCAGAACCAACCGGAGCGTAATGCATATAATTGGATCCCGGCCCCTCCCCAATCTTTCTCACACAAATATTAAACGAATTTTGGTTTTGGTCACTGGATAGAATGGAATAAGCTCGCTTTGCAATTTTGTTTCCAGGCAGAGGTATATTTGTATTTACAATTATATACTGTCCTCCCATAAAGTGGAGATCTTCTTTATTCTGCATAGACAATGTAAGAAGCCGAGTCTCCAGATTTAAATCCCTAGCCTCAAAAATTTTAGCGCTTTTTGGAATTGCCATATCTATGAAAGAGATATTTCCTCAATCCTCTCCCTCAATAAGTGGATCATCAAAGGATCGGACCCAAAATGCGGCGCAATTCGAACCACCGCGTTTTTATTTTTTTTCTTTACTTCCTCCGCCATCATTTCAACCCTCTTAACTAAAATGCCTGTAAATAGATAGTAGGGGAATATAAGAATGTCATCCGTCTGCTCTAGTAGCTGTGGCAATAATTCAGAATACTTAGGTTCCGCTAAAGCGATAAAACAGGATTGAACAGATCTGCAGGATATCCCTTCCCCCAAATCTTCTACCGCTTCTTTAAATTGAGATAGAGCTTCCAGATCCGTTGCCCCCCTTCCCACAACTAAAAGGTCTACTTGGTCTCTTTTCTTCATTGGAAATTTTTCTAATTCAGCATGAATTCTCCGTTTGGCAAGTTCAGTTAAATTTTTATGCGGCCATAAAGAATCCCCATAAAACAGTTGAATATCGGGATGGTCCATTCTAAATTCATCTAACATCTCTGGAATCTCTTTCTTTACATGTCCTGCCCTAAAAAGAAAATAGGGCATCGCGGTAATTTTAGAAACTCCTTTTTTAGTTAAACTATTGAGAGCTTCTGGGATAGAAGGCTGGCTCAACTCCAAAAAAGCGGTCTCAATTTCTATACCATTAAGATTGGGATGACTCTTTTTAAAATCCTGAACAAAGTCTAAAAACTCCTTCACCGCAATCGGGTCGCGGCTCCCATGCCCTAAAATTAAAAGCGCTTCCTTATTGTTATTAATTTTACAGGTACTCCTTTCTTAATTTGTCCCATAACTCCAGCTTAGACCAATCGGGCTCTTTTTGACGTTGCATCGCATCATTCAAATAAGGATTGGGTAAAAAAACAGTAATCATCTGTTCTCCAATCCCGTTCCAAAATCTAAGCCCCCAGCTGCGGGGGTTCAAACTTCCATCTAAATTCCTCACAAAAGCCGCCTTATTCACCCTCTTTTGAAATGCATCCTCTTCTAAATGGTCCTTCTTTACCTCCATATGAGTCACTTTCGCTTCATACTTTCCAACGCATAGATGAAAGTGCCAGGGTCCCGCGTTCACCGTTAAATAGCCATCCAACATGCTCACTCTCGGTTTTTCTGTTAAAACAAGTTCAAATACAGCCCCCTGCAGACAAGGGCCAAATCTCAATTGGCGCCATTGATTTTCAAAGAGATCTCTAAAAAGTTTTTCCATCCTCTCCGCGCTCGCGTCCATATATTCATATTCAATCTTAGTCCCATCTAAATTCTCAACTATCTTCTTATTTTTCTCATTTAAAATTACAGCTTCTACATTAGTCATAATCCACCTCTTTTATATTATCGGCAAAGGAATTATATCGAAAAAATTATTATTATAGTCTCGCTCAGATAAAAATAAAATTACAACCTACTCTTGCCTCACTTCTAACCTTTAGGAGATGAAAACAAATCAGCTCCATTATATGATATAGCCGCTTGTATCCAGTGAATTGCCCAATCGGGATTCGTTAAAAAATGTAAATGTAAATAGGAAGCTAGAATATTCCCTTTACTGTATCCTTCCAATTGCAAATTCACATTTCTTCTTCCTTTTAGCTCATAGGCATAGGATTCTAAATTTGCGCTCCGTTCCGAATAATGGAACTCATGACCTCTAATAGAATTCCCTTCTTTTCCCAACAGAGTATCCTTTAGCAATCTTCCTTCTTTATATCCAAATTTTTGCAATTTTTGGGTCATCGTTATTTTTCCCGGCACCGCTCCCACCATGGAAAAAGTTTTCCCATCCAAAATTTGAATCGATTCAGATAGGTACATCAATCCCCCACACTCCGCATATATAGGAAGGCCCAAAGCTATTTTACTTTTAATGGAGTTCATAAAAGAAATATTCTCCACCAACTCCTCAGCATAAATTTCCGGAAATCCACCCCCAAAATAGAGCGCGCTACAGCCCTCCGGAATTTTCTTATCCCGCAGCGGACTAAAATAAACTAATTCCGCTCCCATCTTTTCTAATAAATCTAAATTCGCCTGATAATAAAAACTAAACGCCCTATCCCGCGCTACTCCAATTTTAATAGAGGCTCGAGAAGCAGAAATAGTGTTCAAAAAAGCCTCTGCGAGCTTTTCACTCGCATACGGAAAAGTTCGCAGTGGAGCGAGGCCGCAGGGCCGAGCGCCTTTTTTGAACACTATTTCTGTTCTCGAGCCCTCATCTGCAATCTTGAGAATTTTTTCCAGATCGAATCCCGGCCAATTAGAATTCGCATGAGTGACACTGACCAATTGGTTAATACAGGCTTCGAGCTCCGGATTTTCCTCTGCTGTCAGCAGCCCCAAATGTCGCTCTGGAATCTTTAAATTTTCATTTTTAGAAATTCCCCCTACTACAGGAATTCCCGTATAGTGCTCAATCGCTTCCTTCAAAATTTTATAGTGGCTGAGGCTGCTCACTTTATTTAGAATAATGGCGCCTATCGTTAACTCCGAATCAAATTTTTTGTAGCCCAGCGCCATCGCGGCTCCGGAACGGGACATCCCCTTAGAGTCAATCACAAGAAGAATAGGGGCGCCCAGGAGCTTTGCTATCTCTTGCGTGGAGGCTGTCTCTTCTTTTGTGCCCAATCCATCATACAGTCCCATCACTCCTTCAATCAGGGCGATGTCGCAATTTTCAGATTTTTCTAAAAACAATCTCTGCACATTCTCTTTTGAAAGCAGCCAAGAGTCTAAATTATGCGAAGGCACCCCTGTTGCTACTTTATGGTAACTGGGGTCAATATAGTCGGGCCCCACTTTAAAAGGCTGCACCTGTAGTCCCGCTCGTTTATAGGCAGCCATCAGCGCCAAAGCCACGGAAGTTTTTCCCACTCCGCTTTGGGTTCCAGCTATCACAAGACGCGCTGTTTTCATAGGGTTCTAGCGCTGAATCACAAATAAAATCCCAAGCCCAAACAATAGAAATAAGGCCGAAGCAACATAAGCGATTGAAATGGATGAGTCAATTTTTTCCAAGCTAAGCGGTTCCAAAGGTTCCCCCAAAAGTTCCGCATTAACCTCTTTCCCTTCATAAAAATTAGTTCCTCCCAATTGCACAGAAAGCGCGCCCGCCAACGCTCCCTCCGGAATTCCCGCATTAGGAATTTTAGTAAGAGCTCCTCTGCTCCAGGCAACACTCCAAGATTTTTTAAAAGAGTGACCCGTAATCAATGAAGCTATGGGAATAAACCAACCCGCTAAGCGGGCAGGAATAAAATTTGCCCAGCGGTCAATAGCAGCCGCGCTTTTTCCAAAATAAAGGTAACGTGTATTTTTGTGCCCAATCATAGAATCCAAGGTATTGACCGCCTTATAGGTAAAAGCGAGAGGGGCCCCTCCTATAAACGCATAAAACAAAGGAGCCATAATCCCATCCACCGTACTTTCCGCAATGGTTTCCACTGTAGCGCGCACCACCTCTTTTTCTTCTAAATTTTCTGTATCCCTCCCCACAATCCAGGAAAGTTTATTTCGAGCCAGCTCTAAATCTTTTTTCCTTAAACCCTCTCGCACCCAACGACTTTCTACCGCCAAATCTTTAACCGATAATGAAAGGTAAATTAAAATCACTTCCGCCAGAGATGCCAAATAAGGATAGAATAAATTTAGTTTCTGAATAAAAATAGTAATAAAAAAATAAACAAGCGCGGGAACTCCCATTGCTAAAAAAGTCCCGCCACAAAATTCCGACTTGCAAAGGGATCTAAAAAAATTCTCTCCCCACTCAATCATTTTTCCCAAAATGCGTATCGGGTGAAACCACACCTGCGGATCTCCAATCCATAGATCTAAAAGATACGCCGCCAGGATCACCCCCATTTTCATCGTCTTTCAGTTTACTCTTGTCTTATATCCCTATTATCTTCTCTAACTTCCCCATATCCACATTCTCTTTTATTACCTCGGCCAGCTCGTCATATGGATCTTTTAAATCCATCGCGGGACTTGTTCTCAATGCCATCCCCGATTTTTTTCTTAACTGATCCAGAAAATATTTTCTAAAAGAGCTGCTACTAAATAACCCATGAATATAAGTTCCGCCCACCGAGGAATCCACTCCATCAAAATCTTCTATCGCCATTCCATACCGTTCTGTAATTTTAAAAAGGGGTCTCTGTCCATTCCGTCCCTGGGTGCACCCCATATGAATCTCATACCCCTCTATCGGTAGGGAACTCTCTATATGAATTCCCTTTACCTGCGCCACTCTCTTATTTTTTTCAAAAATAGTAATCGCTCTTATCAGCCCCAACCCCTCCATCTCCCGCGCTTGGGACTCCACTCCATGCGGGTCCAACAATTTCTCTCCCAACATCTGATATCCCCCGCAAATTCCAAAAATGGGGATACCCCACGTTGCGTAACGTTTAATCGCTTCCCCATATCCCGATTTATTTAAATATTCTAAATCAGATAAGGTGCTCTTTGTTCCAGGAATAATTAAAAGGTCCGGAACTTCATTTCGGTTGGGCCTTTCCTTATATATAACCCTCACTCCCGGTTCTAAAGATAAAGGTTCAAAATCAGTAAAGTTAGAAATTCTAGGCAACCGCACAATATGAATTAGCAATTCATCGCGGTCGTCATTCCCGCTAGAATGTCTGGAATCGAGTCCCTCTAAATAGACAGAATCCTCCTCTTCCGGCAGAATTCCTCTTAAATAAGGAATCACTCCTAAAATATCTCTTTGAGTTCTTTTCTCTATAATCTTAAGTCCCGGTTCCAATATTTTTTTATCTCCCCTAAATTTATTAATAATAAACCCGCGCACCAGCCTCTTTTCCTCTTCCTCCAATAGATCATAAGTGCCTATCAGCTGCGCGAAAATGCCTCCCTTATCAATATCTCCCACCAGCACCACAGGCGATGCGCTCTCCTTCGCCACCGCCATATTCACAATGTCGCCCTCTTTTAAATTAATCTCCGCGGCGCTTCCCGCTCCCTCAATAAGAACCAGATCATATTCATTCCGCAACGCTTGAAGAGAATCCAACACAATAGAGAACAACTTTTTTTTATAATCAAAATATTCTTTAGCTCCCAAGACCCCTTCCGCTTTACCCAAGAGCACCACTTGCGATTTATGGTCGG
>JAHFCA010000018.1:0-3065 GCA_023249715.1 Elusimicrobiota bacterium | reverse complement strand
CAAAACCGGGTTCATTCTCACATCCGGCTCAATCCCACACGCCTTCGCTTGGGCTGCCTGCGCCCGCCCAATCTCTCCACCCATTTTACAGGCATAAGAATTATTCGCCATATTTTGGGCCTTAAAAGGCGCTACTCTCAACCCCTTATTTTTAAAATAGCGCCCCAAAGCCGCTACCACTGTGCTTTTTCCCACATGGGAAGCGGTCCCTTGCACCATCAACGTTTTACCCGCCATGGGTAGAAAACTCTCTTAAAGCAGCCACCAAAATTTCATTTTCCTTCTTTATCCGCACCGCAACACGAATAAAACGATCTTCCTCCAGCCCTTTAAAATCGTTACAGAGCCGAACAAATATTCCTCTCTTCGCTAAATTTTCTGTTAGGTGAGCCGCGCTTATCTCGGGAGAGCATTTCACCAAAATAAAATTAGCCGCTGACGCAAAAACTTTAAATTCGGTAAAATCTTCAAGCTGCCGCGCTAATTCTTCTCTATCGTGTTGAATAAACTTGGCGGAATTCACCATAAAATCGGAATATTCCAAGACGGATTCCCCAATTTTTTCGGCTAGACAATTCACTCTCCATGCCGGCAAAATCTTCTCCAGCATGCAAAGAGTTTTAGAATGGGCCACCGCATAACCCAAACGCAAACCGGGAATAGATAAAATTTTAGTGAGCGAATGTAAAACAATCACTCTCTCTTTTTTTGCCGCAAAAGAATTTAGAGAAAACTTTTTTCCTTCACCAAGAAACGGAAGAAACGATTCATCGCTAACAAAAATAGTTTCCGGATTTTTACTCCACCACCTCTCCATCCAGTACCCCAAGAGTTCATTGGAGTAGAAATTTCCGGTAGGATTATTGGGGTTTGCGAAAAAAACTAAATTATACTCCCCGCATTTTTCTTCTTTAATGACAAAAGGATATCGAAACCCATCCCCTTCCAGAGCCAATGCATACTGAACCCCTCCATTTTTAGAATGAACCGCCTGTTCATATTCCGTGAATGTGGGCCCAACCATCAACGCTTTCGGAGTCTGAACCAAAACAGGGATCCACGCAATCAGTTCACTCGCTCCATTTGCCGCAACCACATTAGAAACTCCCACACCTTCCCATTCGCTCAAAGCGCTTCTCAATTTTTTATATTCCCAATCGGGATAGTAGGCTATATTTTCCAATGCCGCTTGCAACTGAACTCTCGCTAAGGAAGGAGGTCCATACGGATTCAGGTTGGCGCTAAAGTCCAAAGTTTCCTTAATTTGAAATCCGTACGTAGGAGCCAACACCTGCAGATTGCCTCCATGAGTTCTATGCATAACTAAATTGTCCAAACCTCTTTGGCAATCGGAATATACCAATGCAGCAAAATTAAACAGGCCACTTCTGCGAGCTCATTGATCGCCCCCAAAGTATCTCCCGTCATACCGCCAATTTTTTTAGAAATCCAACGTGACACTAACATAACCACGATCAAAACATTTAATACCAATAACGCTCCAGGTTGCTTCATCTGCCCATACACTAAAACCAACAGAACTACCGTAGCAATCACCCCTTCTTTCCAGGAAATTTCTTCAATAAAAGGTTTTGCCAGTCCTTCTTCTGTTCGGGCATAGGGATATAAAGAAGTCGCTACCACCATGGCCCACCGTCCCAATGCGGGTGTCAGTAAAAGCGCCACATTTAAAATGCCTCGTGTATAGAGAGAAAGAAACAGAGAAAGTTTTAATACTAAAAGACAAAACAACCCGCCTGTAGCCATCGCCCCTATGTGAGAATCTCTCATAATAGCTAAAATTTCATCTTTAGATTTTCCCCCATAAAATCCGTCACAGGTATCGGCGAATCCATCCAGGTGTAACGCTCCCGTAAGAATAATCCCAATAAGAAACGTAAATACCACCGCAAATATGGGAGCCACTCCATGAGAAACCAAAGAATAAAACCCCAACATCAGGAGCCCTATCCCATAGCCTATCACCGGATAAAAAGCCATCGATCGGGCTAAATCTTTAGAGGTAGAATTTAACGACTTCCCAAATGGAAGAATCGTTAAAAACCGCACCGCGCAAATCAACGCTTTAATCATATTTAAATTTCGTTTTTTACAGGTGTCATATCAACCTTCTCCGACACTTGCGCCTCACCGAATGTCGCCATCTCCATGTAAATTTTACACGCCGCTTCCACAATATGCATCGCAAGGCACGCCCCCGTTCCCTCCCCTAATCTCATCCGTAAATCTAATAGAGGCGATAACCCCAAATAATGAAGAATAGCGTCATGCCCCGGCTCTGCCGACCGATGGCCGGCAATCATATATTGCCGGGCATTGGAAGATAAACCATTCGCAATCAGAGCGGCCGAGCTAGATATAAATCCGTCAATTACCACAGGAATTTTGTGGCTGGCAGCCCCCAAAATCACTCCCGCTAATCCTCCAATTTCAAAGCCTCCCACTTTAGCCAAAACGTCTATCGCATCGTTAGGGTTGGGTGTATTCACAGCCAAGGCTTTCTGAATCGTATTCACTTTATTTTGCAACGCTTCTAAAGCGATCCCTGTTCCCAGGCCAGTCACCTGCTCCGCGCTTTTACCAGTCATCACAGAAGTTATGGCGCTCGCCGCCGTCGTATTCCCAATCCCCATCTCTCCCGTACCCACCAAATCTAACCCCTTTTCTAATTCTTCTTCCACTAATTTTATTCCTATCTCAACGGAAAGGATCGCTTCTTGGCGCGTCATCGCCGGTCCCGTGGCAAAATTAGAACTCCCTTTTCGGATATTCCTAATTTTTAAACCTTCCTGTGGAGTAAACGGGTAATTCACTCCCATATCTACCACCACTACTCGGGCTCCCTCATGTCGGGAAAGAACATTGATACCGGCTCCTCCCCGTAAAAAATTAAGCACCATTTGCGGGGTTACTTCTGACTGATACGCGCTCACCCCTTCTTGAGTCACGCCATGGTCCGCCGCCAGAGTAAAAATAACTTTATGCTTAAATTGAAATTTTTCTTTTTGTAAAATAGCGCAAATTCTTATGGCCACATCTTCCAA
>JAHFCA010000017.1 GCA_023249715.1 Elusimicrobiota bacterium | reverse complement strand
TTGTCGACGAAAGTTTCTTGCTCATAGGCTTTGTCGTCTCCCCAGTTGTCTTCCTTAATAGTACGGGATTTAGGGGCTGAATTTTGAGGCTCTTCATAATAATTTCCAGGTTCTAGAGGACTGATCCTATTTCCTGCTATTGAGATAGTGAAGGTAGTTGTCATTCTATTGCCTTGACGGATGAATTCAACTTCCATTTCATCTTTTTCCCTATCTATCCTTATAATTTTTCCTATTCCACGCTCTATATGGCGAACATTATCTCCCACTTGAAATTCTTTTTTTCTAGCATTAACTCCCTTATTTTGTTGATTATTTGAAGTATCAGAATTAAACTGTTTGCCTACTCTTATAGGAACAGAAATACCTGTTCCACTAACTCCAACCGCTAGAAAGGCGGGTCCGATTAGTGCCCCTTTAAGTACTGGAAGTGAACGTTCATAAATATTTCTGAAATACAAAAACGTAAATTGAATAATTTTCCGTGTTTGATATTTAAGGAGTTGCAAATGTTTTTTAACTTTAACAATGAAGGATGATTCTTCTTTACTTATGACGAATGCTCCTTCTTTTTCTGGAGAGTAGGGATTTCTAAGTTCTCCCACTTCTATCTCCTCTATACTCCCTTTTAAGAGCTTCAATTCTCTTAGCGTTTGAGACGGATTTTTAAGGATTTCTTTCTGTAAATTATTATTTTCTGATCTGGGAATATAAACAGTATATTGCTTACCATTTTTTATGACTCTTCCTATGTATATATCCTTAACCCACTCTGGTTTTTCGGAAAATTCGCTTAAATCTATAATCTTCCCTTTTGAGGCGCTAACAATAGGGGTAATTGTTTCAAAGGAAGCAGTCACTCCATTTCCTTTGGAGGAAGTGAGATTGGCTGAGGCCAGCGGAGGCGCCAGAGTCACCTTTTCCGGCTGAAACATCTTCTCTAATGGGAGCAAGTCTCGTTTGAATGCATTCAGAGGGTGGTACCCTTCCTTAATATCTGTGGTTTCCATATGGGGTCGAATCGTAATATAAGAGATATTCTTCTTCTTTAATAATTCCTCTACTCCATTGCTGTGATACCCTCCTGCTACAAGAATAGATATTGGGGATTTAAAATTTGGACTCGGAATTTGAAACTTAGAATTTAGTTTCTCTACAAAGATGTTGTTTCTTTCATGGGATAATTCATTGAATTTACCGGCATTCTTCAGGGCTTCGCTTACTGTTATAGGAATTGTAACGGGATGTTTAATACGCTCGCCAATTTTTTCAATCTCATTTTCTCTTTTTCCATAGTCTTCCCACTCCTCCGGGCTTAGCCTAAAATCTAAAGCTTTCTCTAATAACTTATAGTCTTTATTTATCTCATAAACATTCTTAGATTTAGAATCTGGAATTCCAGAAACCCATACTTTTTCTTCTAACTCTTTTGTTTCTTGGAACAATGTCTCTCTTTCAATTCCTTCCACATTTATCGCATACCGCATATACTTCTCTAATTCCGGGGTAATGGTAATCTTTGCTTGCTTACATCTCCCCATTATTCCAGTGTAAAACTCAGCATAGCCAATCTTTCCTAACCTATAGGCAAGGCTTTCTTCTAAAAGATTCGTTAAATCTTGTTTTGTTAGTTTTTCAGATAAGGAGACGAGTAAATTCTTCTGTTCTTCGGCTACTTTCTTAAAATCTAATTCTTTTTCTACTTTGTAGGCTTCTAAATATATCTTAATGTTGGAATTATTTGCGTATGAACTCTTCTTTGTTAAGAAACTAAGCCATTCGCCTAACTTTAGAGTCCCATCTTCATATTTATTCTTATTTCGATCTAACTCTTTTAAATCTTGCGTGTAAACTTCCTCTTTGAGCGCTGTAATCTTTCCTCTTATCCCTTTAGACCATTCCTCGACTTCCTTGTTACTCTTTAATGTATCTTTAAATGTCTTAATTTGAGCGAGATACTTCTCTTTATTTTCTACTCCAAAATAGTCCACTCCATCTTTAGAAAGACCCGCTACTTCTGCGCCGGTAAGAAGTCCCTGTTCCATTAAGTAACCAGCGACCCCTAGCAAAGTGTCTCTATCCTGATATCTTTTCCATTTCTCTAAACCTTCCAGATTCCCGCTAGCTCCTTCTACTCCCACCAACTGAACTCCCATATCCATGAATCCTTTAAGTAAGAGGGCTATGTTCTTCTGTACTCCATATATTCCATGAGCATCTTGGATTAAGATTACTAGAGGGGATTGGGAATTAAGAAGGGACATTTGAAGGCTAGACCCTTCACCTCTTAGAGTTACTGCTTGTTTCTTGGCAAGATGAATTTGCTCTAGTTCCCCATAAGATTCAATTCTTTGGACTAAACCTTCAGGAAGAGCCATGAGGCCAGATAACTTAGAACGAGGAGTATGAGACTTTACAGATTGAACCTTTTGCAGGAGACCCTGTAGGGATTGAGAAAAAATCTGGGGTTCAGAATTTCTAATAAGAGAATTATTATTGAAAGTTGGCGACATCTCTATCGCAGAGGCGATTTGTTGGGGTTCTTTACCCTGTTTAAACTCTTCTGCCGCTTTCCTTCTTTCATCCCAAAAGGAAGCTTGCGCGAAAGGAGCGCTTACCGTCGTAAATAAAAAGCTAGCCGCAACGGTTGTTGCAGTTAATCGTAGTACGTTATAATTCTTTTTTTGAATCCAATAGCTAATATTCATGGAGTCCTAATTCCCTTTGTTCCTAGATAAAGTATAACTATCTGGAAGAAACTTTTCTCAAACAATCGGTAACAAAAATGTAACATCTTATTGACTTTTTTTAATTCATAATACATAATATCCGTATGTGGATTAATAGAAAATCAGAAGCTACATTACAAAAGATGTTTGGCCAGTTTTCTGCCATTTTGGTCACTGGGCCGCGCCAATCGGGGAAAACATCCCTCCTTAAAACGCTTTATCCAGCGGCTTCTTATGTTACTTTGGACGATCGCTCTGCCGCAGCCGCAGCGAACACGACCCCCGCAGCTTTCCTAAGCAGCTTCAAAGAGCCGGTTATTTTTGATGAAGCTCAATATGCCCCCGAGCTTTTTCGAGCGCTTAAAGTAAAAATTGACCAACACCGAAACCCCAGCCGTTTTTTACTCACCGGTTCTCAAGTCTTTGCCATGATGCAGGGGGTCTCCGAGAGTTTAGCCGGCCGCTGTGGAATTCTTACGCTTTCTTCTCTCTCCTGGACAGAACGTAAGAATAGCCCAAACGCAGGAAATGTTGAGGACTTTCTCTTTCTTGGAGGATTTCCCGAACTTCATTCGGGAAAAGTGGAGAGGGAATTCTGGTATGCATCCTATGTAACTACCTATCTTGAACGAGATGTAAGAAATATCTTAAACGTGGGAGATCTGGGGGATTTTAATCGCTTTCTTCGCGCAGCCGCACTTAGAACCTCTCAGATACTCTCTTATTCCGATCTTGCTCGCGACGTTGGTATTTCTCCGGCTACCGCAAAAAAGTGGCTTTCGGTTCTGGTTTCTTCCGGTCAAATTTTTCTTATAGAGTCCTACCACCGCAAT
Organism: Elusimicrobiota bacterium; assembly: GCA_023249715.1. Classification (GTDB taxonomy): domain Bacteria; phylum Elusimicrobiota; class Elusimicrobia; order 2-02-FULL-39-32; family 2-02-FULL-39-32; genus JAHFCA01. The sequence goes on along the minus strand of JAHFCA010000017.1, from coordinate 10,275 downwards.
AGGGGAAAGCGTTTGGTCAAATCTCCAAAACTTGTTTTTGCGGATACAGGGTTGGCTTGTTATTTAATGGGGTTTAAGTCTAAACAGGATTTATTTTCCTCCCCTTTAGCCGGAGCAGTATGGGAAAGTTTTGTAACCAATCAAATTCTGCGTTACTACACAACCCAAGGGAAAAGAGCCCCACTCTGGTATTGGCGCACTCCTTATGGGCAGGAAGTAGATCTAATAATAGAGGAAGGGGGAGGTATGTTAACGGCCATTGAATGCAAACTTTCCGAACATCCAACCGTCAAAGACTGTATGGGACTTCGAGCGTTAGAATCTTTTTATGGAAAGAATTCGATTGTCAACTCTTATATTGCCTGCCGCACCTCTATGAAATATAAAATCCAACCGAATATTCTGGCTGTAGATGGCAGTGATTGGGAAAAATCGGGTATTTAAACAAACTCGATAAATTTAGTAGAATTCCACAATCCAATGTTGGTTCTAGGGTAATTATGAAATTAGAAGAGTTTCAGGCTAAAGAGCTTTTAGCTCGTTATCACATTACGGTACCTCCTAACGGCGGGACAATGACTCAAGTAGAGGAGCTTTCCAATGCTCTAAGAAAGTGTGGTTCTGCTCCTTGGGTGATTAAAGCCCAAGTGCAAACTGGTGGCCGAGGGAAGGCGGGAGGGATCCTCCTGGTGAAGACCTCTGCTCAGGCGAAGGAGGCGGTTCAAAGTCTTCTAGGAAAAAAGCTGGTAACGGCTCAAACAGGCGCGGAAGGGATTTTGGTGCGAAGAGTTTTAGTAGAGAAGACAGTAGAAATAAAACGGGAACTTTATACTAGTATTGCCATCGATAGAAAAAAGGGAAGACCCCTGCTTATCGCCATTGCCAAAGGGGGCGTGGAAGTAGAAGAACTGGCACAGAGTTCTCCGGAATCGATCGTGAAAATAGAGATTGACCCTTTTACCGGGTTAGAGGCCTATGAGGCCAGGAGCCTTCTATTTGCTTTAGGGCTTTATTCTACCGACTCTAAAATAAATCAAGACCGCATTCAGTTTTTTAAAAATTGTGTAACTGCTTTTCTTAATTTAGACGCTTCTCTTTTAGAAATCAATCCGTTGGCAGTGACGACAGAAGACCAACTGATAGCTTTAGATGCCAAGATTATTCTAGACGACAACGGGCTTTTTCGTCATCCGGACCTAAAGATTGCGGAAGCGGGCGGGACTGTTTTGGAGCAACAAGCGAAGCGGGCCGGAATTTCTTATATTGCTTTAAAAGGGAATATTGGTTGTTTAGTGAATGGAGCCGGTTTAGCCATGGCGACTATGGATTTAATTAAGCAATGCGGAGGAGACCCTGCCAATTTCTTAGATGTTGGGGGAGGCGCAAATTTGGCTCAGGTCACCAAAGCTTTTAAAATTATTCTTTCCGATAAAAATGTAAAAACAATTTTGGTCAATATCTTTGGCGGTATTATGAAGTGCGATCTTGTGGCCGAAGGAATCATTGCCGCGGTAAAGGAAGTGAACTTAAATGTTCCTTTAGTCGTTCGTTTAGAAGGAAACAGGTCCGAAGAGGGACTGCGATTATTGTCCCATTCTCGGTTGAATATTACCAGTATAAAAGATCTTAAAGAGGCGGCCCAAAAAGCGGTGGAGCTTGCTTCCGGAGTTCCCGCACCCACCTATTCATGAGTATTTTAATCGATACGAACACAAAAGTGATTACCCAAGGGATTACGGGAGAGGCAGGGTCGTTTCATACCCGAGCCTGTAAAGAATATGGCACCAAGATTGTAGGGGGTGTTACGCCGGGGAAGGGAGGAACTGCTTTCGAAGATATTCCCATATTCAATACCGTAAAAGAAGCGGCGCGGAAAACAGGAGCGAACGCTTCTATGATTTTTGTTCCCGCCCCATTTGCGGCGGATGCTATTCTGGAAGCCGCTTTTGCCGGAATAAAAGTGATTATTTGTATCACGGAAGGTATTCCGGTCTTAGATATGATTCGGGTAAAAGAAAAGTTAAAACAGATTGAATTAGAGAGCGGCAAAGTTTGGCTGATTGGTCCCAACTGTCCGGGCCTCATTACTCCGGACGAATGTAAAATAGGAATTATGCCGGGCTCTATTCACCGACGCGTGAGCGCTTTGAGAACCAAAGGACAGGTGGGAGTGGTTTCTCGCTCTGGAACCCTTACCTATGAAGCGGTGTGGCAGCTAACCCAATTGGGAATTGGCCAGACCACGGTCGTAGGGATAGGGGGAGATCCTATATTAGGAAGTGGATTTACGGAAATTGTGGAACTTTTTGAAAAAGATCCCGAGACAGAAATGGTTTTACTCATTGGAGAAATTGGCGGATCGCAGGAAGAAGAAGCCGCTAAATATTTTAAGGAACATATGACCAAACCTCTGATTAGTTTTATTGCCGGGAAAACGGCTCCGGAAGGAAAACGCATGGGCCATGCCGGCGCCATTATCGAAGGAGGGAGTAAAGAGACAGCTCAAAATAAAGTTACCTTTCTAAAATCTATGGGAGTGCACATCGCTCCTTCCCCTACGGAAATCGGAGTTACTGTCCAGAAAGTTTTAAAGTCTCGATAAATTTTTTATGTACGCCCCTGTCCTTACTTTTGGCCGCCATATTTTGAACCAAATAGAAACAGGGATTACCAAAGAATGGTTAGAAACCAACGGTTTGGGATCCTATGCGATGGGAACTATTTTGGGGGCGAATACTCGGCGGTATCATGGGCTCTTTGTTTCTACAACGGCCCCTTCTTTGCGCCGGTCTGTTTTGGTAAACAGGGTCGAAGAATCGGTGCTCATTAACGGGCGTAAAATGGACTGTTCCTGCCAGGAATATCCCGGTTCTATTTCCCCCCACGGGTATCTTACATTAGAAAGCTTTACCTACGATCCCATCCCCCGCTGGACCATCTCTATCGATGATCTTAAAATAGAGAAAAAGTTTTTTCTCCGCACAGGAGAAGATACGGCCGTCTTAATTTATAAACATCTCATGGGCCCTGCTGTTAAACTTATTTTGCGTCCTTTTTTCTCTTGCAGAGATCACGATGCTTTGAGCCGTCAAGATAACCGTTTTCAAAATGCGATCCACTTTGAAGAAAATTTAATCCATTGCGCTGTCCCCGGACAACCCAATTTTTTTACGGCCGTGGTCACGGAGCCTTCTGTCGCCAAAGGAAATTTTAAAATTTATTCCGAAGGATATTGGTACAACAATTTACTCTATGCCCAAGAGGAAGAAGAAGCCGAATTCCAAGAAGATATTTATAGCCCCTGTCTTATCTTAGCGGAGTTGAGCCCCGGCCAAGAGATCGCGCTTGTTTTTTCTAAAGAAAAACAATCCGCCATTCACATTGCCCCTTGGTTAGAGCATGAACTCTTTTTAAGAAAAGAAATTTTAAAAGATTTTCCCTTACAAAGCCCATTGGCCCAGCGCTGCGCCTTGGCCGCCGACCAATTTTTAATTCAAACTCCGCAAGGGACTCGGATGATTACGGGGTATCCCGCTCAGGCGGATTCCATGAGGGATTCCATGATTAGTTTGCCGGGGATTACGTTGGCGACCGGCCGCATAGAAGAAGCAAAATCCCTCTTAAACGATGGTTCTAAATTAATCTTAGATGGGTTGCTCCCTCGCCGATTTTATACTAATGGAACAGGGTCCCTTTCCCATTATTTAGAAATGGACACTCCCTTGTGGTTTATTTACGCCATTCAGAAATATTGGGAAGCGACTAAAGACTTAAATACCGTTAAAGAACTTAAAAAATCGATTGAAAAAATTTTAGAAGCGTATCAAAAAGGGATTCTTTTGTCTGATTTGCCCTTTCAAACAGAAATTAAGATGGATGCGGAAGGGCTGGTCTATGGCATGAGCCACAGGCATCCGTTAACCTGGATGAATGGCCGGGTGAAAGAGTGGCTTTCGACTCCTCGCAAAGGGAAACCCGTGGAAGTTCAGGCTCTCTGGTACAATGCCCTCCAATTTTATGCGGAAATTTCTCTTAAAATAGATGGAACGGATCACGACTATTCCAATTTAGCTAGAAAGACCAGAGAAAATTTTAATCACCTCTTTTGGAATTCCCAGACCAATTATCTGTATGATGTCATTGACGGTAATTCTAGAGAAGGATCTATCCGGCCGAATGCCCTCTATGCCATTAGTCTTCCTTACGAAATTCTGGATCCGGATAAATTTAAACCGGTCATGGAAGGAGCGTGGAAGCATCTGTATACTTCCTTAGGATTGCGCACTCTTTCTCCCGGAGAACCCCATTTCCATCCTCTCCATAAAGGAGACGAAAAAACAAGAATTTCCGCGGCGCATAATGGGACCGTGCAACCCTTTCTATTGGGCCCATTTTTAACGGCATATTTTAAGACTTATGGGAGAGAACAAAAAAATAAAGAACAGGCAACCCATTTATTGACTCCTTTTGTGGCGCATCTCTCCGATGCGGGGTTAGGTTCTATTTCGGAAATGTTCGATGGGAATTCTCCTCATACTCCCCGAGGAAGCATTGCCGATTCTAAAGCGGTAGCCGAGATTTTGCGAGTCATTAAAGAAGAAGGATTAGAAATATAACGCAATATTCGGGTTAAAGGAGAAATTTATGCCCTTTGTGCGAGTGACCATGATGCCCAGAAGTGAAGAGGTTAAAAAAGCGTTAGCTAACGATATCGCCCAAGCGATTATAAAGCATTGCAAAGTAACTCCCGAACATACTTGGATTGTGTTCGAGGAACCACCCAAATCGAGCTGGTCTTTTGGCGGCAAACTCGCCAGCGAATGATAGTAGGCATTCCTAAAGAGATAAAAAATGGGGAGTCCCGAGTTGCCCTTACGCCCTCGGCCGTAGAAAAATTAAAAAACCGAGGTCACACCGTTCTTCTAGAAAAATCGGCGGGCCGTCCCGCTGGTTTTTTTGATGAGGACTATAAAAAAGCGGGAGCAAAAATTGTTTCTACTGCCGTTCTTCTCTGGAAAGAGTCCGAACTCGTCGTTAAAGTTAAAGAACCCCAAATAGAAGAGAGAAAATTTTTTTCTCCGGGTAAAATTCTTTTTTGCTATCTCCATTTAGCGGCTAACCCTGGTTTAACAAGAAGTTTAACACAGTCGCGCCTGCAGGCAATTGCCTTTGAAACCGTCCAGAATGAGGAAGGTCGTCTTCCCCTTTTGGAACCGATGTCAGAAGTAGCGGGGAAAATGGCGGTCTTAGTGGGAGCCCATTATTTGGCGACTCCAGAGGGAGGATCGGGAGTGCTGTTAGCGCAGCTGTCTCGGGCGCCTTTAGGGCAAATTACTATTTTAGGAGGAGGAACGGTGGGAGAAAACGCCGCTAGACTGGCGAGCGCTTTTGGTTGCGGCGTTACCGTAATGGATCATCGGCAGGAAAGATTAAAATTTTTAGAAGAACGATTGCCCGCAAATGTTTCTTATCTTAAATCTTCTCCAGAAAATATAGAAGCGTCTATCCGTAAGAGTGATCTGGTCATCGGGGCTGTTTTAAATCCTGGGGCTAAAGCGCCCAAACTGATCACCAAAAAAATGTTAAAACAGGCCGCCCCGGGGACAGTCCTCGTTGATGTTTGTATTGATCAGGGAGGAGTGGCCGAGACTTCTCGTCCTACCACCCATTCTCATCCCACCTATGTGGCTTGTGGCGTTTTGCACTATTGCGTTGCCAATATGCCGGGGGCGTATGGACGCAGCTCTTCTTTAGCTTTATCTCAGGCTCTGGAAGAGAGTGTGCTAAAATTGGCTAACTTGGGATTAAAACAGGCTTTTATAGAAGATGCTTCTTTAGCGAAGGGGTTGAACACGTTTAACGGAAAAATAACAAACCAAAAAGTCGCGGAATCTTTAAAAACTTTTTACCATTCTTGGGAATCTCTTTTATGATTCCTGTCATTGAGACGCGCCACCTGAGTAAAGAATATAAAATTTCTATTAAACAGCCGGGAGTCAAAGGGGTTCTCCGCTCTTTCTTTAAAAAAGAATATCGCTCGGTTCACGCGGTTAAAGATTTAACCATCCAAATTAATAAAGGAGAGCTGGTTGGGTTCTTAGGGCCTAACGGAGCTGGGAAAACGACTACGCTTAAACTTCTTTCCGGGTTACTCTATCCTACTTCCGGGTCTCTCTCTATACTTGGGTTTATTCCGTCTAACAGGGAGAGAGCGTTCCAGAAAAAGTTTTCCATGGTTATGGGACAAAGAACGCAGCTGTGGTGGGACTTGCCGGCCCGAGAAACGTTTAAACTCAATCAAAAAATTTACGAAGTTCCCGACTCCATTTACAAAAAATGGGTAGAGGAACTGATTGATTTATTGGATCTAAAAGAATTGGTGGAACTCCCTGTAAAAAAACTTTCTTTAGGAGAGAGAATGAAAGCCGAGCTTTGCTGCGCCCTGATTCACTCTCCGGAAATATTACTGTTGGATGAACCCACGTTGGGCTTGGACCTCATTATGCAAAAAAAGTTACGTTCCTTTATTCAGAGCTATAACGAAAAAACAGGGGCCACTATTTTGCTCACGAGCCATAATATGAGCGACGTGGAAGAACTCTGTAAACGGGTGATGATTATTGATGAAGGCCAACTTTTGTTTGACGGAGCCCTGGAAAAAATTGTTCACCATTTTGCGCCCGATAAGGTGGTTACGCTTTCTACGTCCACGCCTTTAGTTAAAGAGCAATTGGAAAAAATGGGAAAAATAGTGGCTATGAACGGAAAAACCGCAAGCATAGAAGTGCCGCGTCAAGCGGTGATGAGCCGCCTCCAAGCCTTGTTTAGCCAGGGAACTCTCATTGATTTATCCATCGAAGAGATGTCGATAGAAGAAATTATCCGCCGCGCTTTTTTAAAAGCCAGTTCCCTAAAAGAAATTGAACCTAGAACCAAAGAATCTTTAGAGCCCTCCCCCGAAGAAAAACCAAACACTTCCGAAAGATTATTGCCGTAACCGTATGACCCAAGAACCGACATTGGATTGTGGAATTCGACAAAAAAGATGAGTCATCTTTCGTCGCAAAAAGGTTCGACCGTACCCAAGAGTACGCTCTCACCTTTTTGCGCCAAAATATGACCCATCTTTTTCGTCTCGGTTCTCACAACCAATGTCGGTTCTTGGGTATGAAAAAATATTGGCAAGTGTTCCAAATTTCTCTCCAGCAAGAGCTCTACTACCGAGCTTCTTTTATTATGGACAGGGCTCGCAGTATTACGATTGTCATCGCCTTCTACGCGTTTTGGACGGCTCTCTTTTCCGATAGAGCGACTCTCTTAGGCTTTTCCAAAAGCCAAATGCTTACGTACGTTTTAGGCATGAATATTTTACGCGCCCTAATATTTTCCGATAAAACCTGGGAGATGCTGCGGGAAATCAATATGGGGAGGCTATCGTACTATTTAATTCGGCCCATCTCATATATCCGCTACTGCTTATGCAGAGATATGGCGGATAAATGCATGCATCTTGTTTCTTCGGTTTTAGAGGTGAGTTTCGCTTTGCTCATTTTAAATATTCCATTTTATGTTCCGCGCGATTTTTTAACGGTTCTAACTTTTTTAACGGCCAGCGCCTTCGCCATGCTGCTCTATTTTTTAATGACATATGCGGTGGGAGCGCTCGCTTTTTGGACGGCAGAATCAATGGGGCCCCGCTTTTGTTTTGAATTGTTTCTGGAGTTCGCAGCCGGAGCTTTTTTCCCTTTGGACGTTTTACCACGCTCCCTAAAAACCGCATTTGAACTGCTCCCTTTCTCTTCGCTGCTCTATTTTCCATTAAATATCTTTTTAGAGAGGTTGGACCCGGAAGCGTTGCTGCGCGGTTTTGCCATTCAAATTTTTTGGATTGGAATTTTCTTTTATTTCACTCGCGCCATCTGGAATAAGGGCCTACAAGCCTACTGCGCGGAGGGGGGATGAAACGGTATATCGAACTTTGGTTCAGGCTCGCCGCCATGGCGTTTCTCATGCAGTTTGGGAATCGCTGGAGTTCTCTTGGATGGTTGGGGGGAAAGATGATCCGCTTTATCTTCTTCTTTATATTTTTAAGCGCCATATTCCGGCATGTTCCCAGTGTGGCTAACTATTCTTTGGCGGAAGTGGCCCTCTTTTTTCTTACGTTTAATTTAGTAGATATAGGAGCGCAAATATTTTTTAGGGGGCTTTATATGATTGGTCGGGATATTCGGGAAGGGGATATGGACTTTTATCTTATTCAGCCTGTCCATCCTCTCTTTAGAATTTCTTCGAACTTGGTGGATTTTCTGGATTTTTTAACCTTAATCCCCGTGACCGCTCTCATTTTTTATATGCTGCCGAAAGTGATGGGAAATTTAAGTTCCGTGGAAATTTTGTGGAGAGGTTTTCTTTATTTATTGTTGTGCGTGAACGGAGTTTTAATCGCGTTTTCTATTCATGTGCTCATCGCTTCTATAACGGTGCGCACGCAGCAGATGGAAACCACTATTTGGCTCTACAGAGATATTTCCAGTTTAGGGAGATTTCCTGTGGATGTCTATTCTAATCTTTTTCAGGCGTTCCTCACCTTTGTTGTTCCCATTGCCGTGATGGTCTCTTATCCTTCCAAAGCGGTCCTGGGATTTTTATCTTTAGAACAGATATTTTTTTCTTTTATTGTTTCCGGAGCGCTGCTTATTTTCTCACAGTTCACCTGGAAGAGCGCCCTAAAAAAATACTGTTCCGTTTCCAGCTAAACTATTCTCCATAAGGTCCATCTTATCCTATCAATAGAAAAAGAGAGGGGGGGCAAGAGACAATGGAGGGATGGGCGCTTGGTTTTTCGGATATCAGCAGGCCATGGGGCACAGAGAATTCTTCCATAAATGAGACAATTCCGCCAATTTCCTTATCTTTACCTTTGTGAACTTCTATCGGGAGCAGGCGGTCTTCTAAAGAAATAACAATATCCACCTCTTTATCTTTGTGTCTCCAGTAATTTAATTCTATTCCCGGAAGATGAATTTCCAAAAATTGTTTTAGGTTTGTAAAGACAGCTGTTTCAACTAAAGGCCCCAATGATTCGGGGAGGTATCCGCATAAGGAGTTTCGTAGGCCGGGATCTAAGAAAAAGAACTTTTCGGGAAGTCTGGATGCCCGCGCGAAACTGGAAGTATAAGCTCTTGTCGTAGAGACAATCCGTGTATCTAATAAAAATCCGATATGGTTTCTAAGGGTATTGATAGAAATCCCAAGATCGCGACAAAGATTCCTCTCCACCAAAATTTGTCCGGTGTGTTGCGCTATGACTTTAATCAATCGTTCCAAAGTGCGCGTATCTCGAACGTTAAAAAACTCGACAAAATCCTTTTGGATCATGAGCGTTAGAAAACTTTTGAGTAACGCATAGGTTTCAGAGTCGTTCATTTTTTTTATTACCGGTTCCGGGTACCCCCCCAACTGTAGAAATCGAGATAGTTGAGCTCTTAAAAAAGAGGCGAAGGGGGCGGATTCAAGTCGTAGCTCCTCCATCGCTTTAGCAAATGCGCTTTTGTTTCCCTTCCGTAAAAAATGAACGACACTTTCTTGTAATTTTTTTTGGATAACGTTTATTTTTTCTAACTCATCCCCTTTTAACTCGGCGCGCACCATTTCAGAAAAAGAGAATGGAAGCAGGTGATTCACTCTCATTCTCCCTGCTAGAGATTGGGACGCATTCTTCATAATTGAAGAGCTTGCGGATCCCGAAACATAAAATTTTATGGGGAGGCCTTGGTCCACCAGGGCTTTAAGCGCTTTTGCCCAGCCGTCAAACAGATGCGCTTCATCTAGAAATACATATTTTAGCTTCTCGCTAATAGATACTCTGGCCACCTGTTCGGAATAGAGTTCCAGAATTTCGCGCAGCGTTATGACCCCATCTTTTAAAGAGTCTGATAATTCATCCAATTGCAGATAGAATATAGAACTGGGGGGGATTCCTTTTTCAATCAGGTTAGAGAGGATCTGTTTAAATAGGGTAGACTTTCCAGTTTGGCGGGGGCCTATCACCACTTCGATCTTTCTGTCTTTATTAATTGAGGATAGCTTTTGAAATAGGTCTCGATGGAATTTAGGAACGGCCCATTCTCTGGCGTGACTTTTCCCCAAATTCCACCACGGGTTCCAGGAGTATAAAATTTCCAACAACCGTTCTTTTTCCATTTTTCTCGCTCCCTATAAAATATATACTGATACAACTATAGCTGTATAAATATAAGTATACTGATACAATAT
>JAHFCA010000112.1 GCA_023249715.1 Elusimicrobiota bacterium | reverse complement strand
GATATCATTATTTAGATTTCCCGTTTTTTTGTTTTTGGCAACGCTTGCAGCGGCCAAAAATTTCGTGCCGGTGCCAAAGCGGTTTAAATTCAAACTGATGCGTAATTTGGTCCTGAAGCCGTTCAATGGTCGGATTCGAAAATTCAATCACTTCCCTGCATTCCACGCAAATCATATGGTCGTGATGGGGTCTGGAAAACTTGTGCTCATAGGCGCTTTTTCCATCGGCAAACTGAATTTTATTCGCAAGGCCAGCTTCTTGCAATAGATTCAATGTTCGAAATACAGTGGCGCGCCCTAGGGAAGGATCTTCTTTATTTAAATCCCGATACATCTCCTCCGGCGTCACATGCTTTTTCGCCTTCAGGAGATAATGCAGGATCTCCTCTCTTTGCTTGGTGTATCGCAGCGACCGAGATTCTAACGCTTGTTGAAATACTTTTTCCGGTTCAATTTTCATGATTCCATTCCAATGATATTGAGATTCAGTATCAATAATACCATACCCTTTTTCTTTTGTCAACAGTTTATTTTTCCTATAATACTCCCATGGCGCCTAATCCTTTGTTGGCCATAGAGAGCTATTCTGAATTTGCGGAAGCCTTGCGCAATTCGAATTGCCAAAAATGCGGTCTGGGCGCATCGCGATCTAAAATAGTTGTGGATAGGGGAAACTATGCGGCAAAAATGATGGTCCTTGGCGAAGCTCCCGGTGAGAAGGAAGATAAACAAGGAAAGGCCTTTGTGGGAAGAGCCGGGCAGCTTTTTGACAGGGTGATGCAATCCATTGGGTTGGATACAAATGAGGATATGCTGATCGCTAACATCGCTAAATGTCGTCCGCCCGGCAACCGCGCTCCTAAAAAGGAAGAGGCCATGGCTTGCCTGCCGTATTTAATCCATCAGATTCACTTGGTAAACCCGAAAATTATTGTCCTTTTAGGAGCCACGGCCCTACGCACTTTAGATCCAACCAAAAAAAAGTTTTCTATGGCAGAAGAGTCGGGAAAATTTTTTAAATTAGATCCCTATCCGGGGTGCGCATTCATGGTATTGTATCATCCGGCCGCGCTTCTTTATAATTCCAAACTAAAGGTTCCCATGATAGAACATGCCAGAAAACTTAAGGAATATTTAACCCTGATATTGCGTTAGAAAATGGAATTCGACGAAAAATATAGATATTTTTTCTTCACAAAAAAGTTCGCGAATAGTTTAAACTATTCTCTCACTTTTTTGTTTCAAAAAAACATCTATCTTTTTCGTCTCGGTTCTCATTTTCTAACGCAATATCCGGGTTTAACCCATGAAAAACTTTGATCTTTTTATTTTCGATTTAGGCCGGGTCCTCATTGATTTTGATTTCGACATCGCTATCGCTAAGCTCAATGAATGGGCGCTGATCGATCGGGCCAAGGTTACGGCGCTATTCATGAATTCTAAACTCGCCAAAGAGTGGGACAAGGGCCTGTTAGATGCAGATGCGTTCTATAAAATTATAAAACAGGAGCTCCAGTTACCGTTAGAAATGGAAAAATTTATCCCTATTTGGAACGATATTTTTACTCCTAAAGAAGAGATGATAGAATTCGCCTTAAACCTCGCCAAAGAGCGTAAAACCTACATTGTTTCCAACACCAACCCGTGGCATTTCCAATATTTAAGAAAAAAATATGTGTGGCTTCAGGAGTTTGAAGAGATCATCGCTTCCTGCGACGTTAAAATGTTAAAACCAGACCACGAAATTTTTCGTTTTACCTTGCGGCGCGCCGGGGGGATCGCTCCCGAACGAACGCTTTATATCGACGATGTCGAAGAAAATATCCTCTCGGCGAAAAATCTGGGAATCCATTCCATCCATTTTAAATCCCACCCCTTACTTTTAGAAGCGTTAAAATTAAAAAGCTTTTGAGCGCAAAATCTTTTTCCTTTCCAACGCAATCGTTGGCCCGCTGGTACCAAAAATTTAAGAGAGATCTTCCTTGGAGAAAAAATCCTACTCCCTACTTTGTCTGGATTTCCGAAATCATGCTCCAGCAAACGCAAGTTCAAACCGTTCTGCCTTATTATCATCGCTTTTTAAAACGCTTTCCCACTCTCAAAGCCTTAGCCTCTGCTTCCGAGCAGGAAGTGCTCGCTCTTTGGTCTGGCCTGGGGTACTATAGTCGGGCGAGAAATCTACATCGGGCGGCTACAATGGTTCAGGAAAAGCACAAAGGAAAATTCCCTTCCACCAAAGGAGAAATTTTAGAATTGCCTGGAATTGGAGCGTACACGGCGGGAGCCATTCTTTCCATTGCATTCCATCAGGCGGTTCCTATCTTAGACGGAAATGTTAAAAGAATTTTAAGCCGTTTTTATTTAGAAACAGCTCAAAGTTCTTTATGGGAACTGGCCGAGACGCTTGTCACCGATGCCCAATCTCGCGCCATCGATCCTTCGGATTTCAATCAGGCGCTCATGGAGCTGGGGGCTCTTGTTTGTTTGCCGGAGCATCCTCAATGTTTAGGGTGTCCTCTGCAGAACGATTGTTTATCTAAAAAAGAAGGGGTACAGCATCTCTATCCGCCCAAGGAAAAAATAAATAAAACAGTGCGCCAAACGTTTGCTCTTTTTGTTATTTCAGAGGGCAATCAATTTCTGCTCCGCCATCGTTCCAATCAGGAACGTCAATTTAAAAACATGTGGGAATTTCCCATGGTTTCCACCCCATTTGCCGCCGATAAAGAAAAAGCGGTAAGAGAGTTTAGGGAACAAACCGGTTTTTCCGTTGAGATAAAAAAATCGTATCCTTATTTTGCCCACTCTATCACGCACCATCGGCTGAAAATTTGGCCCTTTATGGCCAGATTCGATTCAAAAAATGGGACCAGGAAGGGGAACGGTTTTAAATGGATTCCTAAAGACAAAATTAAGACGCTTTCTTCCTCTTCTATTCTCTCCAAAACTCTTGCGAGGATGAATGACATTTAGTATAGTAGATTCGCTTTCCTAGCCCGAATAATTCAGTTGGAAAGCGGAATTATTCGGGCTATATGGGTAACCTTCTTTTAGCAGCGGGTTTTTTCTTTATTGGATTGGGTTTTATTCTCTTATATAAACCCCATTGGATTCTTTATATCAATAAAATAGTCCGGGACAAATTGTTTAATGATGGCGATATGCTTTTAGAGCGCAAAAAAAAGGGATTTCTGTTTTTACTCTTAGCCATCATCTCTTTCTCTGTGGGCTACGACTACCAGACCAACCACTTGCGTAACAGGAGCGCCCGCTTTATTTCCGAAGATCGGCTTCTTTATACATCCCTCCTCTGCCTCTACGATAAACAATATGAAAAATCAAAATCCCTCTCAGAGAAAGTGTTGCGGGAGGACCCCCAAAACGCGGAGGCTCTCTACCAAATGGGAGCGGCCCAAATTCTTTTAGGGGAAACAGGAAAAGGCGTTGCCCTGTGGCAAAAAGCAGCCCAATTGGCTCCCCATTCCGCCGAGGCCGTTCAATTAAAAAAGTTTATCCAGACCGAAAAAGGCGCGCTCGCTTCTTGGACCCCATGACCTCCCTGCAAAAAGCAAAAGATTGTTTTATGTGGGCTTCTTCTCAAATTCCTAAGACGGTGGAATTGGAAATTTATTTTGGCGAAGGGCGGGGAAGATCGGTGGTTTGGTCCGAAAAAAAATGCGAAGATTTTCATCAGGCCGAAGGGGGCGGGGTAGGTATTCGGGTCATAGAGGGGGGGCGTCAGGGGTACGCTTTTACCAATAGTGTAGTTCAAGAAGATTTGGAAAAAACAGCTCAACAAGCGTTATCCGCCGCAAAAAAATTACCGGCCGATCCATATCGTTCTCTCCCTACCCGCAGCGCCCAGTACCCTAAATTGGACGAATCCAGTTTGTACGATCCTCAGGCATTTCTCGAGGATATAGTAACCATTCAGGAGCGCTTAAAAGCGGGAGAAAACCGTCTCTTAAAACAAGTCCCATTACTCCGTTCCGTGCTGCGCGCCAGTTTTAGCGAAGGCATCGGAGAAACTGTCCTGCTTAATTCCAAGGGGATAGAGACAGTGTATGCCGATACTCACTCCGGCATGGGCGTCTCTTGCCTGGCCGAAAAAGATGGCGAAAGACAAGAAGGAGGTTTTGGGCTTACTAAACGTCTTAAAAAAGATTTGGATTGGGATTTCATTTTTGATCAGGCGGCCAAAAGAACCTGCGCCCTTTTAGGAGGTAGGACTATCCCCTCCGGCAAAATTCCGGTGGTCTTTGATCCCTCGGTCGCTTGTGAGTTCCTATCTCTCATAAGCAGTGGAGTTTGCGCCGATTCTGTTCAAAAAGGAAAATCTCCTCTCGCTAAAAAATTGGGGGAAAGTGTGGCGTCCCCGGGGATTACCATTGTGGACGATGGGACATTGGCGGGAGCTCTTGCCACTAGCCCTTCTGACGATGAAGGGGTTCCCACTCAAAGAACGGTTATTATTCAAAATGGCAAGCTCGAACGTTTTCTATACGATACGTATACCGCTCTTAAAGACCGCGCACCCTCTACCGGCAACGCTTCTCGGGCCGGTTATAAAAGTTCTCCCACCGTGGGCACATCCAATTTTTATCTGGAAAAAGGAACCACTTCCCGAGAACAGATTTTAAAAGAAACAAAAGGTCTCTATCTTTATGATGTCATGGGGCTCCACATGGCAGACCCTATTTCTGGCGATTTTTCCGTAGCGGTGATGGGCGCTTATCTGGAAGCGGGGGAACTTCAATTTGGCGTGCGCGGTGTTACGCTTGCGGGAAATCTTTTAGATTTATTAAAAAATATCGACGCCGTGGGGGACGACCTAACTTTTTTTGGCTCCGTTGGTTCTCCTACTTTTAGAGTCGGCGGGTTAATGGTCAGTGGATCTTAATAAACCTCTCTCTCTGCAAGGTTCTACCAAAGTTATCGCCATTTTTGGCGATCCTCTCACATACACGCTTTCCCCTAAAATGCAGAATTACGCCCTCTCAAAACTGGGGCTCGACATTGTGTATGTTCCTTTTGTGGTTAAAGAAGACCAATTGGGAAAAGCGGTCGAATCTCTGCGCTGTTTAAATATGTTGGGAGCCAACATCACCCTCCCACACAAACAAAAAATTATTCCTTATTTAGATGAACTCACTCCCTTAGCCAAAAAAGTGGGAGCGGTTAACACCGTCATCCGCAAAGGAACCCGGCTTATGGGAGACAATACCGATGTAAACGGTTTTATTACTTCGCTTCAGGAAGACGGATCTTTTAATCCCAAAAATAAAATCGCGGT
>JAHFCA010000016.1 GCA_023249715.1 Elusimicrobiota bacterium | reverse complement strand
CGAAGGGGGAAATTTGGGGAGTGATGTATTCTGATGGATCGCATCCTCCGGAAATTATTCCTAAACTGATAGAACTGTTGGAAGGGGGGGAAGCGGATTTAGTGATTGCCAGCCGCCATTTGCCGGGAGGGGGCGTGGAAGATTGGCCCATCTTACGCCAATGGTGTTCTAGGTTTGCGGCTAAGATCGCTTGGCCGCTCTATGGAGAGGTAACGGACCCGATGAGCGGTTATTTTTTTGTGAAGAAAAAAGTAATGGAAGGGGTGGAACTCAATCCCTTGGGTTATAAAATTTTGTTGGAAATTATTGTAAAAGGAAAAATAAATAAGATTCGGGAGTTCGCCTATATTTTTAGAAACCGGGATTTAGGGAAGAGTAAAATGGATGGAAAAGTGATGCTACACTACGGAATACATCTTTTTAAGTTATATATTTGGAAATTTTTGATGAGTCTAAAGATATAAGGAATTATTCGGGTTAAGAGGCGCGTTTGAGGATGATGGCGCCGCCGAGACCGCCGGCCGCGCAGGCGGTAGCAAGGGCGTATTGGATTTTGGGGTTCCGCTTCATTGCGTAGAGGGCATTTAAGACAATGCGGGTGCCGGTGGCGGCCAAGGGGTGGCCTAAGGCGATGCTGCCGCCATGCGGGTTCAGTTTCTTTTGTAAAAATTTTTCTTCCCACGGGTGTTTGAATTTTTCTTTGCCAACTTTAAAGATAGAAAGGCAGGTGGCGGCGAACGCTTCGTGGAGTTCGATGTCGTCTAATTGTTCAAATTTTATTCCCGCTCTTTTTAAAGCTAAATCGGTGGAAAAAACAGGGGCTACTCCCATGTGGGCGGGGTTATTGCCCCAGAAAGCCCAGGAAGAAAGTTCGGCGAGTATTTCGAGCTTTAAATCTAAGGCGCGTTCTTCGGTGGTAACGATGACGGCGGCGGCTCCATCTGAACGGGCGCAGGAATTGAATAGGGTGAGCGTGGCCTGGGTAGAACCTTCCTCATACTTTTTCCCTAAAATATGTTTTCCATACTGTTTATAAAAATCCCGAATGCTCATGGAGGGGGAATCGAACATGAGAGGCGCTTTAGAGATCATTTGCGGTTTTTCCACCAGCCCTTCTCTTAAGAGGGGATATTCGTCCTGTTTTAGAATTATATTTTTATCTTTTTGAAAGGGAATGACATGGGAATTATAAAACCCGTCTTTTTGAGCGTTCAAGCAGCGTTGATAACTTTCTAAAGCGTAACGGTCCTGAGACTCCCGGGAAATAGAATACATTTGGGCGCAAACTTCCGCGGTGCCCGCCATGCCGATGAGTTCTACGGGGTCTCGGAGCCCTTCTTCAATACAGTCGGCGATTTCTATATCCGTATGATCCCAGAGGTTGTTCCAGTTTTCTTTAATTGCAGAGAGAGTGCGGAGCTCTTTTTTGGAACGGGGTCCCCGGATAAGATAGGGAAATGTGGACATCGATTCTGTGCCTCCGGCGATATAGAGCTCCCCTTCGCCAACTAAGATATGGCGCGCGGCTGAGGAGATCGCTTCCATCCCAGAAACGCAATTGGCCTGTATGGTGATGGCATGCGCTTTTTCCGGTAAGCCGGCCTGCAGGAGGGCAATTCTAGCGATATTGGGAGCGGAAGAGCCTTGCCCAACCCAGCCGATGATGACGCCGTCCACCGCGTGGGGATATAGAGACGTTTTTTGAAGCAGACTCTCTATCGTAAATTTTAAGAGATTTTCTGGATTGCAGTTAGAGAGAGAGCGGGCAATATGCCCGATGGGAGTTCTAACTCCGGTGCATAGGACTATTTTTCTAGGTTTAATATCCATCATAAGAATGACTGAGGTAAGTATAGACATAAAATCATTTTTTTTCAACCTGCTTACTTTTAGTATAATTTGTTTTCCATGAATTTAGCGAAAGTTCTAAAACAAAAGATTAGTCCCAAACTCCATAAGAAGCTAGAAGAGATTTCTTATCTTTCCAACAAATTGAATTTATCTTCCTACTTGGTGGGAGGAACTGTGCGCGATCTATTTCAGGACGGCCTCGATCGCTATGATTGCGACGTGACGGTAAGCGGGGGAGACGTTAAACCGTTGGCGGCGCTGCTCCAATCGCAATGGAAATGTGAACTCCAATCGTACCCCGCGTTTTTAACCCATACCCTTCAATTTTCTGACCGAACCTATTTGGACATTGTGACGGCCAGAGAAGAAAAATATTCCAAGCCCGCAGCGTTGCCGGTGGTTATACGCGGGACCCTCCTTGCAGATTTATTGCGCAGGGATTTTAGTATCAACGCGATGGCGCTTTCCTTAAATAAAAATTCGTGGGGAGAACTGATGGATCCGTTGGGAGGGCTGATGGACTTAAAGAATAAAAAACTTAAAATTCTGCATGCGAAAAGTTTTGAGGAGGATCCCACACGAATTTTCCGAGCGGCAAAATTTCTCTGCCGGTTTGGATTCCGATTAAAAAAAGAAACAGAGGCAGCATTAAAAATTGCCATTCAAGAGAAAATAATCGCAAAATTGTCCGGAGATAGAATACGCCTTGAGATAGAAAAAATAATTAAAGAGAGAGAGCCGTTCCCTGTTTTTAAACAATTAAAACAATGGAGAGCGCTAGAGCAGATAGATCCAAAGTTAAAATGGTTCCCCTCTCAAATTTTTCGAGGGGATACGAAGCAAAGTTTTAAGGAAAGGGCGGCGTTTTACTTGAGCTTGATGTTATTTGGGAATAGCGTGGAGAGGGTGAAGGGGGCGCTGGAAAAACTTCATTTTGAGAGAGAGGTGCAAGATAGAGTGTTAGAAAATTTGAATTTGGCGCGCGCTTTAGAGGGGGGAGAGTCTGTCCTAAAGTTGCCGCAAAAGGCATTAGAGAAAAGCGCGCTACTCTTTTTGAATTACACTGTGCAGCATATCGGAAAACAGCGTAACTTAAAAAAGAGATGGCAAGAATATAAAAAATGGATTCAATGCCGGCCTCTTTTAGATGGGAATACATTAATTCAGTTGGGATTTAAGAGCGGCCCCCTTTTTAAGGAGATATTTCGCAGAATTCAGATTCATAAATATGGGGGAAAACTGAAAAATTTAAATGAGGAGATTCGCTTTGTCGTTGACAATTTCCGTCGAGATTGATACGATTTATCCGTGAATTTTATTCTTTTTTTTCCCTTACTTGTTTTTTCCGTAATTTTGCATGAAGTGTCCCATGGTTTTGCGGCTTTAAAAGAAGGGGATGAGACGGCTCTCCAGCTGGGGAGGTTGACCTTAAATCCTCTTTCGCATTTAGATCCCATTGGGTCTGTATTATTTCCTTTAGTCTGCCTTTTTATGAATTTGCCCCTTTTTGGTTGGGCTAAACCCGTGCCGATCAATCCTCTCCGTTTTAGAAATTATAGATCGGGAACCATTAAAGTGTCGTTAGCGGGACCGCTG
Organism: Elusimicrobiota bacterium; assembly: GCA_023249715.1. Classification (GTDB taxonomy): domain Bacteria; phylum Elusimicrobiota; class Elusimicrobia; order 2-02-FULL-39-32; family 2-02-FULL-39-32; genus JAHFCA01. The sequence continues at coordinate 10,543 of JAHFCA010000016.1, read as the reverse complement.
ACTAATTTGCTTTTAGCGGCGCTTCTGATTGGAATTTTTTCATTATTGGCTCATTGGGTTCCGACACTTTTTCGGGCACCCTATTTGGCTCCCTTTATTTCTCAGGGAGTGTTGCTGAATTTAGTTCTGGCGGTCTTTAACCTTATCCCCATCCCTCCCTTGGACGGAAGCAGAATTTTATCCGTGCTTTTACCAACAGAAATGGCGTACAAATATAACGCTTTAGAACCCTATGGATTTTTTATTTTAATGGCTTTAATTGGGTTTGGCCTGTTGGGGAAAATGCTGTATCCCATGGTTTACGGACTTTATGAATTTATGTTTAGAGTGGCCGGGTTTTAATGGGAACACGCGTTATTCTTTCGGGGATGCGTCCCACCGGCCGGTTACATATAGGCAACTATGTGGGAGCGCTGATGAATTGGATTCGTCTGCAGAACGAGGCGGAAGCGCAATGCTATTTTATGGTGGCGGATTGGCACGCGCTGACAACCGATTACGAAGATCCGTCGCAAGTAGAATCGAATATAGAAGCGATGGTGATGGACTGGCTGAGTTGCGGGCTGAATCCGGAAAAGGTGGTTTTGTTTCGTCAGTCCTGGATTAGTGAACATGCGGAACTCGCTTTAATATTGTCGATGATTACTCCTTTAAGTTGGTTGGAAAGGAACCCTACGTATAAAGAACAAATAAACACATTAAAAGATAAGGCGATTTCGACGCATGGTTTTCTTGGATATCCTGTTTTACAGGCGGCGGATATTTTGCTCTATGGGGCGACACATGTTCCCGTGGGGGAAGACCAGCTGCCGCATTTAGAACTGACGCGGGAGATAGCAAGACGATTTAATTTTCTTTATAAAAAGAGCGTTTTAACGGAACCCCAGGCGCTGCTTTCTCCCGTGCCTAAAGTTTTGGGAATGGATGGAAGAAAAATGTCTAAATCCTATGGGAATACCGTTTACATTACAGAAGAAGAAAAGGAGTTATCCAATAAAATAAGATGTATGTTTACCGATCCCCATAAAGTGAAGATGGGAGACCGGGGGCACCCCAATCCGTGTCCGGACAACCCTACGGGATGCATGGTTTTTCAGTTTCATAAAATGTATGAAGACTCCAAAAACGCAGGTTCTCGCGAAAAAACCTGTATGGAGGGAACGTTGGGATGCTCTCCTTGTAAAAAAGATCTGTATGATGAGATGAATGCAGCCTTAAAAATTTTTAGAGAAAAAAGAAAAACAATTAAAAAAGAACAGGTGGCGCAGTTATTAAAAGAAGGAAGTGAAATGGCCCAAAAAAGAGCGAGTGAAACATTGCGCAGGGTAAAGGATGCCTTGGGGTACCGATGAGTAGTTATTCCGTAAAATGTGAAGTTTTTGACGGGCCGCTCGATTTATTGCTCTATCTCATTAAACGAGAGGATATGGATATCCAGGATATCCGGATTTCTGTTATTACCGAAGAGTATTTGAAGATGATTGAGATGATGAAAGATTTAAATTTGGAAATGGCGGGAGAATTTTTGGTGATGGCTTCCACTTTAATGCTGATTAAAGCAAAGAGTTTGCTCCCGCAAGAAGAGGTCCCTTTAGAAGACGAAGGGCCCGATCCCAGGGCAGAACTCATAGCTAAATTGTTGGAATATCAGAAATTTAAGGAGGCGGCCAAAGTTTTAGCCGAAAGACAGCAACAGTATAAAGATGTATACTATAGAAATTCCCCTCCTGCTTTTAGCGAGGAGGATTATTCTTTGGATGCGACGTTGTTTGATTTGCTTGCCGCATTTAGAACGGTGCTATCGAAAGCTCCCCAGGAAGTTAAGGAAATTCTCTATGAAGAGATTCCGATGGAGCAGAAGATGAGAGAAATTTTAGATCTTCTAGAGAGTAAAGAACCGTTGCAATTTTTGGAAATATTTGAAAGTTCCAGGAGCCGCAGAGAAGTTATTATTACTTTTCTGGCGATGTTAGAACTCATACGGCTGAAGCAGATTCATGCAAAACAGACGGAAATTTTTGGCGAAATTAGAGTATACCGCTTAAAAGAAGGGTCTGTTACTTTAAATTCGGAGGCCTCCAGTGGAGAGCAGCAAGCTTAAAAGCGTTTTAGAAACGTTGCTTTTTGTAGCGACCCGTCCTCTCACTCCCGCAGAACTAGCCGAAGTCGTGGGAGAAACTCCCAGCGCGGTGAGCGCGGTGATTGCGGAGATGAAAGAGGATTTTAAAAATAGGGGCAGTTCTTTGCAAGTAGCGGATGTGGCCGAAGGCCACCAGTTAGCGACCCAGAGCGGGTATACCTATTGGGTGAAAAAACTTTTTAGAGACCAAACCAGTTTTCATCTCTCACAGTCGGCGATGGAGACACTTTCGATCGTGGCCTATAAACAACCCATTACTCGGGCCGAAATTGAAGAGATTAGAGGCGTGGAAGTGAGCGGAGTTTTAGAGACGCTGCTGGAAAGAAAATTAATTACGATAGCCGGAAGAAAAGAAACGGTAGGCCGTCCTTTGCTGTATGCAACGACCCCGGAATTTTTAAGACATTTTTATTTGTGGAAAATTTCCGATTTACCTTCTCTTGAGGATTTGGCCAAGGAATCGGAGGCGGGACTGGAAGAAAAGAATCCAGAGAATATTGCAGAAAATAATTTAGCGAAAGGGAGTGTGCAAGATGCCTGAATTAAGACGGGATCCGATTATTGGACGTTGGGTGATTATCTCTACGGAGAGAGGCAAAAGGCCGAGCGATTTTGGCGCTGAAGAAGAACCAGAAATTGGAAAACTGTGTCCCTTTTGCGCGGGCAATGAAGATAAAACCCCTTCGGAAGTGCTCGCTTATGGCGCCAGCGGCAGAGAAAAAAATAAATCCGGTTGGAGAGTGAGAGTGGTTCCCAATAAGTTTCCAGTTTTACAAATAGAAGGGAATATAGATCGTAAAGCGGAGGGAATGTATGACAAAATGAATGGAATTGGGGCGCATGAGGTTCTCATAGAAACTCCAAACCATAATCAGGAAATTCCCGACCTTCCGGAAGAGCGTTTTGAAGAGGTGCTTTGGGCGTACCGCGACAGGATTATCGATTTAAGAAAAGATGTGCGCTTTGAATATATTTTGATTTTTAAAAATCAGGGGATGGCGGCGGGAGCCAGCCTGCAACACCCCCATTCCCAACTAATTGCGACTCCGATGGTTCCTGTGAGAGTGCGGCAGGAAATTCTGGGAAGCAAGCAATATTTCGATTATAAAGAACGGTGTATTTTCTGCGATATTATTGTGCAGGAATTAGCGAGCAATACCCGTGTGGTGGCGGAGAACGATCACTTTGTAGCCTTTGAGCCTTACGCCGCCCGCTTTCCATTTGAAACCTGGATTATTCCTAAAACGCATGATTCCCATTTTGAAGATTTACAAAAACACGAAGCATTGAGTTTATCCCGCATATTAAAGAAAATTCTGCATAAAATTAGGATTGTATTGGATAACCCGCCCTATAATTATGTGATTCACAATTCCCCGCTTAAGGAAGCTCCGATGCCCCATTACCATTGGCATATGGAGATTATTCCTAAATTGCATAAGATAGCCGGTTTTGAATGGGGAACGGGTTTCTATATTAACCCGACTCCACCGGAAGAGGCGGCTCAGTTTTTAAAAGAAGCGGATTAATGGATTCAGCGAAGGCAAAAGAACAATATAGAAAAAATTTTCGCTCATAGTCGCGCTCGGATAAAAATATAAATAGAAGCTGCCCTCGCTGCATCGGATTGATGGGAAAGTAAGATGAATATATTATTTGCGGCATCGGAAGGAGAACCATTTGTAAAGACAGGGGGGCTTGCCGATATTATAGGCAGTTTACCCTGGGAAATTGCGTCCCTTGTAAACGAGAAACATCAGGGAAAAGTTTGTTGTGTTCTTCCTAAGTATTCCAGTATCCCTACCTCCCAGTTCCCTTTAGAAAGATTGCCGGGGCGATTTCTTGTGCCGGTGGGAGATTCCTTTGAAGAGGGAATTGTTTGGGTCTATAAGAAAAACGGGGGCAGAACGGTTCCTGTTTATTTTATTGAAAATAAAAAATATTTTGACAGAAAAGGGTTGTATCACGAGGGAGGTAAAGATTATCCGGATAACGCGGAAAGATTTATCTATTTTTCCCGGGCTGTTCTGGAATGCGCAAAATTTATTCGGTTTAAACCATCGGTGATCCATTGCCATGATTGGCAAACCGGATTGTTGCCGGCGCTGCTGAAACAGCATTACTCAAGCGATCCCTATTTTATTCAAACTAAGACGGTTTTTACGATCCATAATCTGGCGTATCAGGGAGTGTTCCCGCAAGAGACTTTAAAGTTGGCTGGTTTGCCTTTGGGCGCGTTTGTGGCGGAAAAGTTGGAGTATTTTGGATCTTTGAGCACATTGAAGGCGGGGATAGTGTATGCCGACAAAGTCACAACCGTGAGCCCCAATTATGCCCAAGAAATTGTTACGATTCCGGACATGGGGAAGGGGTTGACGGGTGTTATTAAGAATAGAGCGAAAGATTTCTCCGGAATTCTAAATGGAATTAGCTATGCGGAGTGGAATCCGGAAAAAGATTCCGCGTTGGTTCAAAATTATTCCCTGAAGTCGAAAGATCTTTTAGACGAGAAGAAAAAATGTAAAAAAGATCTGCAGCTCGCTTTTGGGTTGCCGCCGGAAGAAAATGTTCCTTTAATTGGGGTGGTTTCCCGTTTAGACCGGCAAAAAGGATTTCATATTCTGGCTTCTTTGTTGGAGAAAATATCTCAGGAGAAGATTCGTTGCCAATGGGTGATCTTGGGGGTGGGGGACCACCAGATAGAGAACGAATTATCCGTTTTATCCATTCAATATCCCGCCTTATTTAAAGTTCATTTTGATTTTAACCCGGCGTTGGCCCATAAAATTTACGCGGGGTCGGACCTCTTTTTTATGCCGTCGGAGTTTGAACCGTGCGGGCTGAGCCAAATGATTGCTTTACGATATGGCGCGGTTCCCATGGTTTCTCCCAGAGGGGGGTTGCTCGATACCATTCGCGATTGGGAGAGCCGGAGTCTGGAGGGGACTGGGTTTATCGCTAAAGATGTGAGTGTGGCGAGTTTTTATGAACTCCTCCTTAAAGCGTTGGATGTTTATAAGATTTTTAATGTATGGGAAAAATTGGTAAGAAATGGAATGGCTCAGGATTTTTCTTGGGGACCGAGAGCGCAAAGTTATCTGGAACTGTATGAAAGCTGTTTTACGTTTAGGAAAAAAATGTTAAAAAAAATAAAACCTTTGGTGGATAAAAAAATGATATTTTGGACTTTTTTAGTTTCTCTGCTGTTTTCTCTTCTCTTTATTTTGCGATCGGAAGGGGTAAAAGTTTTAAATCTGAATCGGGACGCTTTGGTATTGGAAGTCTATTCCAAAACAAATCTGGAGGTTCCAGACTATTTCCAGATTGGGGAAAAGTTAAAATTATTCCCTGAGATTAAGACCGTGGTTACGACCTCTGCCGAAGAGTCCGTTAAAAAGCTCGAAAACGATCCCAATCTAAATCTTGATTTAATGTGGATAAATCAAAAGAAAAATGAAGTGAACGCATCCAATTCTATCCTGCCCTGGAGTTATGCCTGCAGTCTGAACAAAATAAATCAAGACCAGTTCCAGGCGTTGATAAAAAAAATTGAAGAGCTTAAACTGGAAAATAATAGCTCTCCCGTATGGGAAGTCCACTATGATAAAGAACGGTGGTCTTATATTGAAAATTTAAGCCGCACTGTTCGATGGATTAATTTTATTATCTTTACCGGCTCTGCGGGATTATGCTTCGCTTTAGCGCGCTCCTTGGCGCAAGGGTTCAGAAAACGGGGAGAGGAGGATTCAGGCATTAAAAAATATGCTTGGTTTTTCTTTATTTCCATTCTTTGCGCTTTAGGGGTTCACGCTATTTTATGGTTTGCCTATCTTTTTGCTTTTGAACCTCCCAACGGGGGATTTGTGTTTGGAAAATTTATGCCCTTAGAAATTATTTACGCCTTTATTATTTTAATTGTGACACACCATTTTAAAGATGTCGTTTCCGAAGAAGCATGAAAAGTAAATGGTTTCTATTTCTAGCGCTCTTCCTTTTAACCGGGTCGTGCTTGCTCGCAGAAAGAACCATGGAACCCGCTCTTCAAACACATGAAAAAAACTTGGGAGAATTGCAGAGAAAAATTGAGCAATTACGGCAGGATCAATCGAGTTTAAAAAAGGATGAACAAAATTTATCGAGCGAAATTCATAGTTTGGAAGACAGCATGAAACAGTCCCTAATTAAACAAAATTATTATAACCGCAGAGTTCTAAAAACAAAGCAGGATGTGGAGAAATTGAAGCAGGAAGTGGAGGTGATTCAAAATAAGGAAGTGAATCAAGAAACCAAATTGCTGGCGAGCTTGCAACAGTACCATATCCGGGCGAGCTATCCCGAGAGGCTTAAAGAAGATACGCTTCTTAAATTGGCCTCTCAAGCGCAGATTCATTTTGAATCGAACGCCTTAAAAACGGTAATAGATAACAAAAACAGCGCGCTTAAAAAACAGCAGTTAAAAACTGAGGCGCAGCTGGAATATGAAAAAAGGCAGCAGGAGTGGAAGAAGAGAGCGGTGGACACTTCCCAGGAAAAACAGACGAAAGGAAAAATTTATTCTCAAATCCTTAAAAAAAAGGGGTTGACCGAAAAGGAGTTACAGGAATTAGAGACGAATAAAGCCCATTTAGAAAAATTGATTGCGCAATTGCGGGGGAGTGTGGGCGCGGCAGGGATGGGAGAAGATTTACGCAGAAATTTGATGCTCTCTTTAAAAGGGGAATTGCCGTGGCCGGCGGTTGGAACCTTGATCTCTAGATTTGGCCGGCAAAAACATCCGACGCTTAATATCGTAACAATAAATAATGGGATACGCATTAAGACTCTAGAACAGGCTGCGGTAAAGGCGGTAGCGGAGGGAAAGGTGATATTCGCCGCGGAATTTAAAGCCTATGGTCTTACGGTGATTCTCGACCATGGCGGAGATTTTTATTCCATTTATGGACTTTTGTCGGAAATAAATGTGGAAAAAGGGAAAGTCGTGGGAAAAGGGCAAGTGATTGGAAAAATTAACTCAAATACGGAACCGCAACTTTATTTTGAATTTAGAAAAAGCGGAGTTCCCCAGGACCCGCTGGAATGGCTGCAGTAATTTAAAAGAGGAGAAAATATGTTAATAAATAGAAAAAATTGGAAAGTTTTTGTTTTTTGCATTTTGTTTGGATCATTTTTGACCCTGATTATGCAAAAAATTTCACCTTTGAGGGCCGCTTCTTCCGATTTAGATAAAACGCTGCAACAGATGCAAATTCTAACTGAAATTTTTGACTATATCCAACAAAACTATGTGGTTGAAAAATCGGCGAAGGAGATTATTCAAGGCGCGGCCCATGGGATGGTGAGGACCTTAGACCCTTTTAGCCAATATTTAGAACCGGAATCTCTTAAGGAGATGCAAAGCGAAACGGAAGGCCAATTTGGAGGGTTGGGGATACGCATTCAAATGCGAAATGACTGGTTGACGGTGATGACTCCTATTCCGGATACCCCTGCCTATAGGGCTGGAGTGCTTCCGGGAGATATTATTGTGCGCATTGAAGGGGAAAGCACCCAAGGGATTACTCTGATGGATGCCATTCGCAAATTAAGAGGAGAACCGGGAACTCAGGTTAAAATTACAATTGTTCATGAAGGAGCCAAAGAACCTCAGGAATTTACGATTACCCGGGAAGTAATTAAGATTGAGTCTGTACGAGGCCGTCTCTTGGAGGATAGAATTGGCTATGTGCAAATAACAGAATTTACCGCGAGCACCGATAAGGATTTAACCCGAAATTTACAAAAATTATCTCAAGACGGATTGAACGGATTGGTTTTGGATTTAAGAAATAATCCGGGGGGTCTGTTAAATTCCGCGGTAAGCGTGTCGAAGCAATTTTTAGGGAATAATAAGCTGATTGTCTATACTCAAGGAAGAAAAAGTTCCCGGGTAGAATATCGTTCCGAAAATAAAGCTCCCTATGAAAAACTTCCCATGGTTATTTTAGTGAATGAAGGGTCTGCCTCGGGATCTGAAATTGTGGCGGGGGCGTTGCAGGATCATCATAGGGCTCTAATTGTGGGAGCCACAACCTATGGAAAGGCTTCTGTGCAATCGGTTATTCCATTGACGGATGGATCGGGGCTGCGATTGACGACGGCTAAATATTATACGCCTCTAGGGCGCGCCATCCAAAGAGAAGAAAAAACAGGGAAGGGGGGCATTGTTCCGGATATTCCTATTCTGGTAAATCGAGATGTGGAAGTGAAGTTGAGGCAGCAGCAAGAAAATGTCTATGGAAAGGATAGAACCACGCAATCTGTTATTAAAAAAGAAGAACAAGTAAAAGACGAGGCGCTTTTACGAGCGATAGAGTTTTTAAAAGCGAATAAAATTTTGACTCCCACCTGATACTCTTCTATGCGTATACTGGGAATTGAGACTTCCTGCGATGAAACGTCTGCCGCCGTCTTGATTGATGGGAAGAAGTTACATTCCAATATTATTTTTTCTCAGGTTAAAGAGCATCGACCTTTTAAAGGCGTTGTTCCGGAAATTGCGAGCCGAAGACATGTAGAAGAAATTAATTCCATTATAGAAAAAGCGATGAAACCATTGACGCAGGTAGATGGGATTGCTGTGACGCATGGGCCGGGTTTAGTGGGTTCTCTTTTGGTTGGGAAAATGACTGCCGAAGCGTTAGCCTGGGCCTGGAACGTGCCTTTGGTAGGAGTGAACCATTTAGAATCTCACCTATTTTCTCCGTTTTTGGAGGATCCGCGCTGTTCTCTGCCTTTTGTGGGGCTGATTGCATCCGGAGGGCATACTCACATTGTAGTGGTGGATGATTTTGGCAAGTACCGCGTTTTGGGCGGGACGCGGGACGATTCTGCAGGAGAATCCTTTGACAAAGTGGCGGCGCTTTTGGGAATTGGGTATCCGGGTGGTCCCGAGATTGACTGTCGGAGCGAGAAAGGAGACTTCAACGCGATAAAATTTCCACGCCCTTATTTAGAAGGAACCTGGGATTTTTCGTTTTCCGGACTTAAAACAGCGGTGCTCTACTATGTAAGAAAAAATCCGAATGATTTAAAAAATAAGCAGAGGGTAAACGATATTTGCGCTTCTTTTCAGGCCTCGGTCGTGGAAGTGTTGGTTAAAAAAACAATTAAAGCCGCCAAACAGTATGAAATAAAAAGAATTTGCGTAGGGGGAGGTGTTTCGGCGAACCGTTCGTTAAGAAAATCGTTTGAGATGGCGGGTAAACTGAACAAAATTAAAGTTCATTTTCCCTCGCTTAGATTAAGCACAGACAATGCGGCTATGGTGGCATTCCTAGGAACTGAAAAAATTAAGAGAGGGCATCGGGCCTCTCAATTAGAGGTGAACCCATCGTTGGAGATCGCCAATTGGTGAATTATTTGGGTTAAAGGAGATTGGGAAATTGACTGAATTAAAGAGAGAGTTGGGGAGTTTTTCCTGCACGATGTTGGTGGCGGGGAACATGATTGGGATTGGCATTTTTGTTACCGCCGGGAGAATTGCGGCGGTGCTGCCGCACCCCCAAATGATTTTAATCGCTTGGATTTTGGGGGGACTGCTTTCGTTAGCGGGAGCGCTTTCTTACGCAGAATTGGGAACGCGGTTTCCCAGAGCGGGCGGAACCTATATCTATTTGAGAGAAGCGTTTGGTCCGTTGACTGGATTTCTTTCAGGATTTTCTTGCAGTGTGATTACGATTCCGGGCGCTTCCGCGTTTTTAGCGATAGGTTTTACCCGCTATGCGGGAATTACAGATCCACAACTGGCGAAAGGGATTGCGGTTTTTTTGATTATTTTATTTTCGATCGTGAACTACTGGGGAGTGAAGTGGGGGGCGGGTCTGCAAAACAGTTTTATGATTTTAAAACTTTTACTGATCTTTGCCCTTATCTTTGCCGGATTTTTATCTGGGAACGGGTCGCTTCAGAATTTTTTTTCTGTGGGAGAGATTTCACATTCCTATTTAGGAGCGCTCCCTTTAGCGATGATTCCCATTCTTTATACCTATTCCGGATGGGACGCGAGCATTTATGTGGCCGGAGAGATAAAACACCCTTCTCGGACGATTCCCTTTTCTCTTTTTTCTGGAACTTTGATTGTTACGTTTATCTATTTGGGGTTGGCTGCCCTTTACATTTATGCCATTCCGGTAACTTCGCCCGAGCATAAAACTAAAATTGTGACTGCCGCTTCCTCTATATTCTTTGGAGAAAGAATAGGAAAAATTGTAGGAGGGTTAGTGGCTTTATCTATTTTAGGTTGTTTGTCGGCGGCGATTCTTACCGGCCCTCGAGTGGTCTATGCCATGGCAAAAGATGGACTTTTACCTTCTAAGATGGCGCACATTCACGAGCTTTTTGCTTCTCCTTCTTACGCGATATTTT
>JAHFCA010000111.1 GCA_023249715.1 Elusimicrobiota bacterium | reverse complement strand
TAGATGTTTTTTTGAAACAAAAAAGTGAGAGAATAGTTAAAACTATTCGCGAACTTTTTTGTGAAGAAAAAATATCTATATTTTTCGTCGAATTCCATTTTCTAACGCAATCTCCGGGTTTTATATAAAAAAATTGGGGTTAGGCGATAAACCTAACCCCAACTATTTTTAGACCGTTACTTAACGAACGGTTCGGGTTAGCGGTTAAAACCGCCGCCTCTGCCACCCCTAAAACCTCCGCCGCGGCTTCCGCCACGACTGCTACCGCCGCCAAAACCTCCGCGGCCCCCTTCCCTTTTTTCCATAGGGCGAGCTTCGTTAACCACAATGGACCGAGTCCCTACCGCGCTGCCATTCATTTTTTGAATGGCTGTTTGCGCTTCCGCATCGGTAGTCATCTCAACAAATCCAAACCCTTTGGATTGTCCAGAAAACTTATCGGTAATCAGTTTCGCGCTTACTACTTGCCCATGCGCGGCAAACATCTGATGCAATTCATCTTCGGTTGTGCTGAACGGCAGGCTGCCTACGTATAACTTAGTTCCCATTTTACTTCCTCCTTAAATGTCTCCGCGTACTCCCGGAGACTCACTCTTTTCGCCTGACACGCTCATGCTGGTTCAACAGTTCAAGTGAATGTTGACGAAAAATCTGATAATTATTGTTGTGTGGGAATTCTATTTTATTGATAAATTAATAAACGAGGTTCCGAATTATAATTCCGCAAAGAATGGCAATTCCGTTTCCTAAGAGGATGTGAATCCAACTGAAGTCACCCCACCGATATAGTTTATATAATATGGAGCGAATAATCCATACCCCCGCCACAGCCGCCCACCAAATTCCCGGCAACAAAAAACAGACTGTTACGGCTAAACGTTCCAGCATGGAAATATATTTTTCCCGGGTTGAAGGAAAGGGAACGCCAAACAAATCTTTTTCTATAAAATAAATAGTTACCGTCGTAAAATGGGTGACCGCGGCAAATAAAAGCGCCACAAAAACCCAGGTTTCATTTTTAGAAATGGTCCTAAACGCTTCCCCCAGACCCAATCCCATCCCTTCCCAATGGGAAACTACTCCGGGAATAGGGGGATAATAGAAAAGTCCAAATTTACCCTGCATGCCGTCTACTACGGGGGAAAAGGCAAAGATAATGGCATAATGGATAAGCTGGTCCCACACATAAAAAAAGGTGTCATCGGGAGCGCCCTGCTTTAACACAGACCAAATGCGCCATTCATCTTCAATCACATGCGTCACAAAAACTAAAAAAACACAGGTACACCCCGTGAGCTCTAAGGAACCTATGCGAATCCATACTAGGCTGAGGTATTGCCACAATAAGAGGGAGTAAATAATGGGATGAATGGCGCAATGAACAAAAAGGCCCCACTTACTTCTTCTTTTCCAGCCGGCGATAAAGTTTGTCTGCAGAGTAAAATCCGCAATGATATGGCCTAAGAGCAGCCGCCAAAATATTTCCATAAAAGATTAGTGTATCAAAATCTCAAGACTTTTTGTCCTATTTTTTATTTTGTAGTCATCACATAAACCCCGTCCCAATTTTCCGGCGGGGGAGTTTGCAAATAATTTTGAGACCGGCGCCTATAGGTTTCAGCAGGACCGTCACCTGGCATATAATTTATGACGGTGTTAAATTTAGCAAGCGCTTCCTTAAAATTTCTGGCTCTATAAAATGTTAACCCTGCCTCAAACGCTTCTCGCCCCTGTAACTCGGCGTCGGAAAGTTTTCCCTTAAGATTTAAAAGCTCATACACTCGAATGGGAATTTGTTTTCCTTTTACCCGCAACAGATCCAATTCGCGCGCTTCCACTACCTCTTTTACTTTTTCGTACGTCATTTCGGAAATCATCAGGGGGGTGCCATACTCTTTGTTGGCTCCTTCTAAGCGCGAAGCTAAATTCACGGCATCGCCCATCACGGTATAGTTAAATTTTTGCTCCGAACCCATGTTCCCCACATTCATGGGGCCGGAATTGATCCCGCAGCGGACAAAAAGTTTAGTCATGGCTTTTTTTTCCAACTCCCCATTTAACTCCTTTAGCTTTTCTCTATTTTCTAAGACGGAAAAACAGGCCTTCTTTGCGTGGTCTTCCTGAACGAGAGGCGCCCCCCAAAACGCCATAATAGCGTCCCCTTCATATTTATCCACGGTGCCGTCGTACTTCATAATAGTATCCGTCATTTTTGTGAGATAGAGGTTCAGCAGGTGCACTAATTCCTGCGGGGAAAGTTTTTCGGAAATAGAGGTAAATCCCGCCACATCCGAAAACATCACGGACATTTCCCGCAACTCCCCGCCTAATTTTAATCCTTCGGGGTTTTTGGCAATTTGTTCCACGATGTGCGGGTTTACATAGACGCCAAAAGCGCGCTTAATCCCCGCCTTCTCTTTTTGCTCCACAATAAATCTATAAAAGAAAATAAGAATGTAATTGCTGCCCAAAGAGACCATAGGGGCCACCCATTCTAAGACCAGTAAACGGCTCGCCATTAAAAAGTAAGCGGCATAAGAAAAAAGCGCGGCGCCGCTTAGGGTGAGGAGCGCTCCCCATACGGCAGAAACTCTCGGCACAAAAATTCCGCTCATCAAACCAAAAACAAAAATCAAAATTAGAGTTACGACGCCGGCGATCGGCGTTAGGAAATCTCTCGCCCAAAGGTTATCGATCACATTGGCATGGAAATAGAGGCCGGGAAATGAGGATGAGAAGGGAGTGGGATAATGGTCATACAGCCCCAACGCGGTAGACCCGATGAGCACAATTTTATCTTTCAGCCAGTCGGGCGGAATAATTCCGTCCAACAAATCGGCGCAGGAATAGATGTTAAAGGTGCCTTCCACCGGCCCGCGAAAATTGATAAGCGCTTCTTTAGAAGGGTATCCCCAGGATTCGGAATCGTACAAAGGCAGCTCTCTCAAAATTTCTGCGGCCGGTTTTTCTTTGGCAACAGAAAGAGACAGCAGATTCAGAGGATAAAAATCCTCACCTTCATAGCGATACACCAAAGGCGCCCGCCGTAAATATCCATCCTTGTCCGGAAAACAATTTACAAATCCCACCCCTTTGGCCGCATTTAAAAGAATCCCCAAAGGAGAACTTTTGGTAACAATCGCTTGGTTTACCAAAGCAGTTTTGCCGTTTTCCACCGCGGAATAACTTTCTTCGGCATAATCGAAACTGTAGGCGAGAACGGTCCTGCCATTCTTTTTTATGGATTGAGAAAAATGGATGTCGTCCTGCGGCCGATCTTTATCCGGTTCATAAAAGAGCACATCAAAGACCACGGCGCTCGCTCCGCCTTTTGTAAAAACATCCACTAATTTGGCCTGAACCTCCCTCCGCCAGGGCCATTTGCCAATGCGGGTCAGAGATTGGTCGTCGATCGCGGCAATCACAATGGGGGATTTTACTGTTTGTGGGCCCCGGATTCTAAAACGAAAATCGAGAGAATTATTTTCAAACCGTTCCAAAAATCCATACCCATAAAACAGGGAAACAAGAAGGGAAACCAGGAGAGCAATTAAAAGACTGTTGAAGCGGAGTTTATTTCTCAATCTAAATTAAAAAAACTGCGAATTTTTTGGGAGAGAGCGCGCTTTTCCATAGTTACGGAGGAGCTGGCTCCGGTTTCTTGAATTCCCGACAAAGTGGTTTTTCTGGCGGCGACAATTTCCGCTAATTTTTCCGCCAAGGCCGGGTTTTGGTTTAACACTTCCTGCAAATCAGATTTGTCTAGCTTTAAAAGTTCTACGTCGGTCAGCGCCCGCACCGTCGCGGAGCGCGGTTCCCCGGTCAATAGAGTAAGCTCTCCAAAAAATTGCCCGGGCCCCAACTCTCCCAAGGAAACCGTGGTTCCATCTTGTTTCTGCCGCGTTACGGAAAGTTTTCCCTGCGCCACCATGTAGAGGGAGCGCCCATCGTGCCCTTGCCGGACAATAGATTCCCCTTTTAAACGCGTCTCTTTTTTAATGCGTTTTACGAGGGTCAACTTTTCTTCATCGGTTAAAACTTTAAAGAGGTCAATGTTGTCGAGCAGAGAAGAGGTCATTTCACTCGCCGTTTCGGATCCGTTCTGCGCCAAGTGCACGGTGCGGATGGGGAAAGGAATCTCTATCCCTTCCCGCTTAAAGGCGTACCAAATTCGGGTTAAAACGTCACCGGAAATTTCTTTGGTTCTTCTAAAATCGGTCACCCAAAAATTTAAGACATAATTGATAGAAAAATCCCCATACGCCCCTTGGTACGCCTCGGGAACAGGGTTGGGCAAAATACCCGCAATATCCTGGGCCGCGCTCACCAGAACCCGTTTCACTTTCTGGGGAGGATGTGCATACGCTGCGCTCACTTCTATTTGGCAGCGGTGCCGGCGGTCCTTGTAGCTGTAACTCAAAAAACTCCCTTTTTGCAGTTCACTGTTGGGAATAAAAAGATAGTCGCCCGCTTTCGTGCGCAACACGGTGCGCGCCCAGTTGATGTCGGTCACTTCTCCTTCTTTTTCGCCCGCTTTTATCCAGTCCCCAATGCGCACAATTTTGGTTAAAGCCACTCCCGCAAAAAAAGTCTGAAAAAAATCTTTAATGGCAAAACCCACTCCCAAAGAAAGCAGAGACGTCGGCGCGTAAATGGCCCAGGGATTAATGTTAAAAACTTTTTGGACGGTCACTAACACCGCCACCAAAAATATTAAGAGCAAAATAACTTTTCTTAACGGCGGAGGGATATAAATTTTTAGGAGGGTGACCATAAAATATTCCACAATAAATTGGTCTAAAACAAAGATCACCAAATAAAAAGAAGAGAGAGCCACTACAAACGTAAGCCAAACAATCAGCTTGGGATCTACGGTTCCTTCGAGGGGAGGCTGCACAAAACAACCCAGGAAAAGGAGGAGGAGCGTGGTAACAATCCAAAGAAAATCGAATTGGTGGGGAAGCCTAAACGCCCGTTTATAGGCAAAATACCGTATTCCAAAATAGATGCCAACGGAAAGAACCAGCGTCCCCGCCGCGGTCAGAATTATAGGAATAAATTGCCCCATCATTTAATATGCTAGAAGATCACTCTCAATTTTTGAATCCATTTTTCTGAATACGTTTCGATTATATCATGGGCAAAAAAATGTTACAAATTAGCACGATTGAGTAATAATATAAGAGAAGTTTAATTATTTTCTGCGGAGGCCCCCAGAGACTCTAAGCCGGAGGAGGGCTCTGCGGAGGGCGGCCTGGGCGGCGACTAGGTCTTGGGGAGTGGCGGCTTTGGTAATTTGAGTTTTAGCACGTTCGAGGGCAAGTCTGGCCCGTTCGGAATCGATTTCT
>JAHFCA010000110.1 GCA_023249715.1 Elusimicrobiota bacterium | reverse complement strand
CGAAGATTTTAAAGCGTTGGTTCAGGAATATAAAGAACTCATTCAATCAAAAACAGGGAGAGAGTTCCCCCAGGACCCCTGGAAACAACTCGTGGCAGCCAGAGACGCCGTGTTTAAATCCTGGAATAATGACCGCGCTATTTCCTACCGCAGAATGAATAAAATTCCGGACGATTTAGGAACCGCCGTCAACGTGCAAACGATGGTCTTTGGAAACATGGGCAACACGTCCGCGACGGGAGTAGGGTTTACCAGAAACCCCTCGAGCGGCGTAAAAGAATTTTTCGGGGAATATCTGACCAACGCACAGGGGGAAGATGTGGTAGCCGGAGTACGCACGCCGCGCCCCATCGTAGAACTAAGAAATGAAATCCCCAAATGTTTCGATGAGCTCAAAAAAATTACTTCCCGTTTAGAAAAACATTATCGGGACGTTCAGGACTTTGAATTCACGATTGAAAAAGAAAAACTCTACATGCTCCAGACCCGCACCGGAAAACGGACGGGCATTGCCGCCGTAAAAATCGCGGTGGACATGGTGCACGAAAAAATTATTTCTAAAGAAGAAGCTCTCATGCGCGTGGAGCCGGACCAACTTTCCCAACTTTTAGCTCCCGTATTTGACGAGCAAGAAAAGAAAAAAGGAGTCCAGATAGCTAAAGGAATTAACGCGGGCCCCGGAGCGGCCAGCGGCATTGTTGCGTTTACCGCTTCCAGAGCCGTAGAGTTAGCTAAAGAAAGACCCGTCGTCTTAGTTCGGCCGGAAACGAATCCCGATGATATCGAAGGCATGAACGTCGCCGTCGGTATTCTAACCGCTATTGGCGGCCGCACCAGCCACGCGGCCGTTGTGGCTCGCGGCATGGGGAAGCCCTGTGTGGTGGGTTGCAGCGCGTTGAAAATCGATGAACAGACGGGCACTCTTTCTGTGGATGGACACAACTTAAAGGAAGGAGAATCCATCTCCATCGACGGCTTTACCGGAGAAGTATTTATTGGAAAAATTGAAACGCTCCCCTCCGAAATTATCCGCGTTATGAACGGAGAAATGAATCCCAAACAATCGGACCTCTACCAAATCTTTAAAGAATTTATGAACTGGGCGGATCAAACGCGTAAACTTAAAGTTCGCGCCAATGCCGACATCCCCCGCGACGCCATTGCTGCCCGCTACCTCGGCGCCGAGGGAATTGGCCTTTGCCGCACCGAACATATGTTCTTTGGCGAAGAGCGCTTGCCCTATATGCAAAAAATGATTATTGCTGAAGACGTTGTGGAAAGAAAGAAGGCCTTAGACCATCTGTTACCCTTCCAAAAAGAAGATTTTAAAGGACTCTTTAAAGAGATGCGCGGGTTCCCAGTTACTATCCGCACTCTCGATCCGCCTCTTCACGAATTCTTGCCTAAGACTGAAGCCGACGCGGAGGCGCTTTCCAAAAAAATCGGAGTTCCCACGGATAAAATCTGGGCAAAGTCTCAAGAGCTGCACGAGTTTAACCCCATGTTAGGCCACCGCGGGTGCCGCCTAGGGATTACGTATCCGGAAATTACAGAGATGCAGGTGCATGCCATTATCGCCGCCGCCTGTGAACTGGCCAAGGAAAAAATCCGCGTGGTTCCGGAAATCATGATTCCTCTTGTAGGGACTCCAGCCGAACTAAAACATCAAAAAGATTTGGCAATCAAAATTGCCAATGAAACCATGAAAAGTTACGGAGTCAAGATCAACTTTTTAATCGGAACCATGATCGAAGTTCCCCGCGCCGCACTCGTGGCCGATAAAATTGCCCAGGAAGCGGAGTTCTTCTCATTTGGAACCAACGATCTCACCCAAATGACATTCGGTTACTCCAGAGACGATGGCGGCAAGTTTATTCGCACCTACCTTGCGGAAAAAATCCTTAAGGACGATCCTTTTCAAACCCTCGATCAGGAAGGGATTGGAAAATTAATTCAAGGGGCCGTTAGCGCAGGGAGAAAAGTTAAAAAGGATCTTAAATGCGGCATTTGCGGCGAACATGGCGGCGACCCTGAGAGCGTAAAGTTCTGCCATAGAACAGGACTCAACTACGTTTCTTGCTCCCCTTACAGAATCCCGGTAGCCAGACTGGCAGCCGCTCAAGCGGTGATTGAATCTAAAAAGAAGATCGCTTATACGTCTAAGTAAGATAAAACCTAGGGACACACATTTCTATAAAAAGTGTGTGTCCCTAATTAGATTAGAAAGAATGAGTTGTAAATTCCTACCCGCAATACCACTGTTAAAAACAAGTTTAAAAAAAGCCGGCCACTCCCAAGGTCTTAACACAAAAATCTTCCAAAAATTCCAACCAATTTTCCCTTGGTATCCTAAAGCGGTTACCGCTAAGGGCAAATCGTCCATTAAGGTATCACTTACGGATCGTACCGATGCAAAAGAAATCCCTTTTGACCGCGCAAATTCCCAGACCGCTTCCCCCTCCATCTCTACCGCCAGAGAAGAAGATTTTTGAGACACTCCCAATTTTTCTCCCGAACGGAGGAGCGGAGCAGAACTATTCCAAAATTTCCCCGCAAAACAAGAAAAACCTCTTTTACCGCAAAGAATTTGAACCAGACTTAAAATTTTTGGATCACTCTTATCCCCATCTAAAACGATATCCCCGGCCTTAACCTCCGCCTTTAATCCCCCCGCAAAACCCACGCATAAAATTAAATCTGCATTCAACTGAACTAACCTCTCACACGCTCTTCTACCATTTTCCGCGCCAATACCACTTATTTCTAATTGGACAAAAAAATTATTTCGACGCAGAGAATAAGAGGTAGGACCTTCCTTTTTAAATTTTTCACTGCGAATAAATCGAAACACTTCCCAATAAGTGGGAGAAATAATAACAATATGCATAATAAGATTAGGGGATATTTTTTATTTTCATCCGAGCGTGACTATGATTAAAAATTATTTTCGATATCATTCCTTTACCTCCGCATGTCTGAGCCTTGGCGGTAACGCCAAGGCGAGTTCGGAGGCCAAGAAAATAATTTTTAATCATGCGAGTTGAAAATAAAAAATATCCCCTAATCTTATTACTTCAAATAGCCTTCGTTTTGGAAAAAGCGGACCGATTTTTCGAGCGCTTTTTCCACGCTGCCGGGGTTAAAACCCAACTCTTGAATGGCTTTGTCTGCTCTGTAAAACATAATCTCCTTCGCCATTTTTACTCCATCCAAAGGAACCAGCGGCGTTTTGCCGGTAAAATTAGAAAAGAGAGTGGTCGTCCAGCCCACCCCGTAGGCGAACCAATAAGGAATTTTATATTTGGGAGTGGGGCGGCCGGTGAGTTGAGATAGAATATTAAAAAATTCCTTCAGCATTAAATTTTTATTTCCTAAAATATAACGCTCGCCTCTTTTCCCTTTTTCTAAGGCTAACAGATGGCCCATTGCCACATCTTCCACATCCACAAAGTTAAGACCCGTTTCCAAATAAGCCGGCATTTTCCCTTTTAAAAAATCGAGCGCTAATTTCCCGGTGGGAGTGGGCTTAATATCGTGCGATCCCACAGGGGTAGAAGGGTTTACAATCACAAGATCCATCCCCTCCTGGGCAAATTTTCTGGCGACCAGCTCCGCCGAAAATTTAGACTGTTTATACGGGCCAATCAATTGCTCTAGCGTGGGATCCATGGCCTCGGACCCCGCCCATTTTTTTTCCCAATCCCATCTTCCTTTATCTACAAGAGAGGGGATATCCCCTTCTAAATTTTTAGAAGGATGCGGCCTTCCCACAGCCGCCACGCTAGAAGTATACACTACTTTTTTAACCGAGTATTTTTTTGCCGCTTCCAAAATGTTTCTTGTCCCCAAAACATTAGAACGCACAATTTCATCGCCATCTTTGGCCCAAAGCCTATAGTCCGCCGCCACGTGGAAAAGGATCTCGCACCCCTCCAACGCTTTTTCCAAAGAGGCTTTATCGAGCAGATCTCCGTCCACAATAGTAACGGGCAGAGTTTGTAAATATTTTTTATTGCTCTCTTTTCTTGCCAAACAAAAAACCTCACCCACTTTTTTTTGAAGCAGTTTTTTTACCACATGATAGCCCACAAAACCGGTTCCTCCGGTAACGACTATTTTTTTACTCATTGCACTAAAAAGAGACTAAATTTTGGAAAATAAGTGACCAAGATTAAAGTTCCAATTAAAAGAAACCAAAAAGGAATCGTGGCTAAATATATTTCTTTTAAAGGTTTATTAAATCGATGGGAGGATAAAAAAAGATTGAGCCCCATAGGAATCGTCATATAACCAATTTCCAAATTCAATAAAAATATTATCCCTAAATGGACGGGGTCTATGCCATACTGGAGGGCCATGGGAACAATGAGCGGGACAACAATGATAATAGCGGAAAACATCTCGATCATATTCATGACTAACAAAAAGAGGTTTAAAACCATAAGAAACACCGTTTTACTCTCTATAAAACCATGCAGCCAATCAAAGGCGCGCATGGGAATTTGCGCATCAATGAGATAATTGGTAAATCCAAGCGCGACTCCCATCACCATTAATATGGCGCTCACCAACACCATGCTTTCTAACACTATCTGAGGCACATCGTCCCATAAGCGCAGGTCTTTATAGATAAAAACTTCTGTTACCAGAACATAAAAAGCCATAATGCTGGAGGCTTCACTCGCGGTAAATAATCCTCCATAGATGCCGCCAATAATTAAAAATGGAAGCGGAATCTCCCAAGCGCTCTTTTTTACAGCGATTTTCAAGGCATCCAGAGAAAAGGGAATAACGCTATGGCGCCCTTTACTCTCTTTTAAATAACTATAAACAGAAAGCACTCCCATTAAGAAAAGACCTGGAACTAAACCCGCCAAAAATAGTTTATCAATACTCACTTTGGCGATAAGCCCATAGAGAATAATGGGTAAACTGGGAGGGAAAAGAAGCCCCAAACTGCCGGTCGTGGTCAGAAGGCCAAGAGTAAATTTTTCTGAATAATTTTGCTGGCGTAAAATAGGGTAAAGCAATCCCCCCAAAGCAATAATAGTCACTCCGGAAGCGCCCGTAAAAGCGGTGAACAAGGCGCAAACGCAAAGAGAAGCGATACCGACTCCTCCGGGAATCCAACCGAGTAAAGCCTCCCCTAAAGCGAGCATTCTTTCGGGCGCTTTACTCCTCGCTAAAACATAACCGGAAAATGTAAATAAAGGGAGGGCCTGTAAGGCGGGCAGTGAGGCGAGGCGGTAAAGCTCTACCATTAAGGCGGAAGAATCGATTCCAGATTTCGCAAACGCGAAAATCCCGGAAGCACCAATTAAGAGAAAAATAGGGGTTCCTAAAAAGGCGAGAACAATTAGGACTACACCCAAGAGAAAGATCATGAA
>JAHFCA010000015.1 GCA_023249715.1 Elusimicrobiota bacterium | reverse complement strand
TTATTGGAAGATTAAAGAAATATCTACCGGTGGAATGGTCAGAGAGAAATATTTCAAAACCGAATGAAACCGCATCTATTTTTGATGATATTCTAAAGGCGGTATTAAAAATTCTAAAAGTGCCTGAAGAATCCTGGATCTATAAAATTATTTACAATGGTTATTCTGCCGGGATAGCTCCTATTTGGGAAGAAGCGGTTTTTAGAGCCTTGACTCTCCATTCGATTCCATCTACTTTTAGAGGACTGTCTTCTCTTGATCCCATGGGGATTGGGATGATATTGGGAGTGAGCATTGTGCTCTTTGCCGCAGCGCACATTATTGTGCGCTGGTTAGTGCGAGCGTATGATAGCGGGTGTAAGAAAGGCTGCCTGCCTTGGAACTACGCCAATAAAAAAGATAGGACCGATTTCTTTAAATACCTCATCCCTGCCGCATTGTTTACAACCATTTATCTTACCACACTATATTTTGAACAGTCACATATCTTTGCTGATATTGCAAGCACAATAGCACACTCAATCTATAACATACTTGTCCTATTCCTAAACAGCGCTCTGGCAGAGAAAATTTTACCCTTGAGAATTGTTACACTGCTAAAAAATCTCTTGCTCCTTGGAACAATTCGTATGCGAGATGATATTAAAATACGAGCGCCTGCTGGAAGCAGAAATACACAAGAGATCACCGTAAAAGGGATCGAAGTCACAGAGCAAGATTGGCATGGGTATTCTATTATCTTGAATAGAGGTTTTTATGAAGATGTGAGGAAACATTCCGGCAAAGACATAAAACCTCTCATAGAAGAGTTGCGAAATCGGTTGGAATATCCTGAAAAACTTTTAGATGAGGATAAAAAAGTACATATGTTAAGATGCAAAGATAAAACCCTATACCATTTAAGAAGTCAGAATTACAGATTTTATTTTAATTACAGTAAAACAGATAAAGTAGTAAAGTTGTTGAGGTTTACCCCTAAGGCAGATTCCACAGATAATAAAGGGGAGACAACAAAAGAATTTATTGCAGATATTGAGAAAAGAAATGCAGATATATCTTTAATAGTTGAGGATGAGGCGATTTTAGTTGCCATCGAAAAGGACTTATTCACTCTTCAAGAAGAAATAGATTCTGATACAGAAGTAATAGATCCTGCCACACAAAAACTTAGTCAGTTGATTGGCAAAATTACAGATGATCCAGATTTATTATCTGACTTAAAAACTTGGTTGTTTGAACCTATTCAAATCGTGAATTCTGTTGTCGAATTGATAGGTTTATTTGATCACTTGACCGCACAAGAAAAGAACCCTCTCAGGATCGCTGAGTTAATGGATGAGATTAGAAAAGAGGCAAAAGCAAAAAATACAACGATGAGTGAACTTATTCAAGGATCGTCAGTTCCGGAAGCGACAAAACTGAGCGTTCTTAATTTTCTGGAAGAATGGGATGAAAACTGGGAAAAGCTTCAAAATCATGTTGTTCAACTGGTTAAAAATGAATATAAAAAGGAAAAACCAGTAGTAGAACCTGTTCGATCTCTATATCATAGGTTTAAAAATATGGGTGGAGATAGAATCTCAACCTGTATTGAGGATGCGGCAAAAGACTGGGTGAAGCGAATGAAACCGGCTACTGATTTATTGGTCATCATTAGTTATTTTTACAGATTCTCAACAGAAAAATTTAACGTTGATTTTGACCTTGCTTGCGAGGGAGCGAATAAAATTATTGAGATCATTGCGAATGAAGAGAGTTCCAAGTACGAAGACTCCATTGCAGCCTACTTAAAGAAAAACTTCAATGCCAGCAATAAGCAATCGCGCGATTGCGCTACAGAATTGATAGGAAAATTGATGTGGGATCGAGGATATGGAACAATCCTTCTCCATCTTAAACAGGTATTCCAACTCGATACCAATCGTGCTATCAAATTAATGCAAAATATCATTGCCGAGATGGTTTCTAATGAAAGCGAGCCGGAAGAATTTATAGCTCAATCCTTCGCGGTCCCAATATGGCGAACGATAAGCCGCTTCTTGCCATATGATCTCAATGTAGCTTTAGATTTAACTCAGCAAATTGAAACATTAAAAAATGAGGGAGACGAGTTTAATATCGTTATGAAGTTGGCTGAATATATCAAGAATATGTATGCCCATGGAGATGGTAGCGCACTATCCATCGCAGAATCTGTGTATCATTTTTATGTTCTTGGGAAAGAAATGAATTTGTATATTTTAGACATCCAAAAAGAGAACAATTGTGAATTTTCAGAGGCAATAAAAATAGGTGGTGAGATCATTGATCAGAAAATAGAGCATGTTAAGCAAGTCAATGTTTCATCTATTCAGTATTTCAATGCCGAAGTTTCTCCATTTGAATCTCATTTGAAAACTGCACTCCAATATTTGCAAAATAGCGATAAGTCTGCTGAATTTAACCTGCTAAACTACTTAGAAATGACAAAACAAGTGATACAGCATATGAAAAATTATATTGAAGAAAGGGAACGTGTAACGGCTGAGAATGCTCAGAGCGCTCAATCTGGAATAAGCCCAGCGCCCGGCAAAGTTAGCAAAGCAGAATCTTCTAGACAGATTAAGGAAACGATTTCTACATTATCCATTCAACCCTTTCGAGAAAATATTCCTACGCATGCGAATCATCCATCTGCCAATCAAGCAGAACAGGTTGAGCATATTATTGATATTACTCTTCTGTACCTATCGCACTCCTCACTAAGTGAAGAAGATAAGCAAACCGTTCACTCAAAACTGAAAGCTATCCTACAGGAAAAATCGCCGCGAAAAATAAGAGAGGCATTAGTTAAATCTGAGCTCGATTTAACGCGCGTGTTTATATTAATAGCTTTAGAAATTTACTTTACAAACCAGGATAAGGTTGTCAAGAAATTTCTAGGTATTGAACTTCACTCGTACAGGTTATTGCGTGATTCCATGAAAATTCTAAACAAAGACTTCAATGGCTGGATATTAGCAGATCAGAATGCGCCTACTGGGGATAGTATGTCTCTACCAACAGCACATTCTATCGTTCTAGTACTTGTAATTTTAGCGGTTGGTGGAGCTGTTAGAGATGCTTGTTTGCCAGCGAATGCACAGGGATTATTGCCTATTCCTGACGTATATACCAATACCCTTTTCAATTCGTTTATGACTTCTCTTAGTTTTATCCAAAATTCCTTAACGATTATTGCATCTCTATTTTTCTTGAGTGTTCCTTTAATATTTGCGTATAGAGATCACTTAGTTAAGTCGAATCTGATTCTTTATGAGCAATCTAAGGCGCAATTCTCAAATATTGAGGATGTTGAAAGAGAGTTGCGACTACTTCCTTACGAGGAGAATAAAGAAGTATCTGCTCAAAGATATAAAGTACTGCGCAATGTTCTTGATCACTCTATTGAAGATCGTATTGCAGAGTCAGATAAAGGGATCTATGAAAGACACAAGTTGGACGAGTTAGTTGGGATGATCGCTCTCTTTCAGAGCATGGATGAAAGACGAGCGAAGAGATATATGAAGGACTTGTTAGGTTCTAGGGTAGAGTTTAATCCTGTAAAGAGGAATCTCCTTTCTGTGTTTGAAAAGAGACCTTCCCAAGGGGTTATAGAGAATCTTCCTTTAACTGGAGAAGATGCAATTCAGTTGGAGACACTCTATAGGGAGAAATATGCGTTAGGTGTGTGGGCTGCAAGGATGATAAAAATGAAATCAGTTGGAGTTCTTGAATTGAAGGGGACTAAAGTATTGGATATCAATAGCTGGTTTGAAAATAGTGCCAATACAAAAAAGGGAGCTGATTTAGTTACAGAATCGCTCCTTAAACTCGCAAAACACGATCGCCCCATCGTAGTAACAGCCAATCAAGATTTAGAAGATATTCGTTCAGCAATGATGGTAAAACTGGGAAATAAAATAGATATAAGCAATATAAAGATAATTTCCAAAGAGCATTTAACCAGTAAAAAGGGAGAAAAACTAAAGATAGAAGATATTTCTAGATTCCTACATACGAATGGAATTTCTGCAGGAATGGGTATTGATCTTGTTACAGATTTAGCCGAAAGATGGGACCAAATGGCTAATAAAGCTTTTAGAATTCAGATTTACCAAATTATCTCTGCCACCCTTGTAAAACCTGTCTTAGATCTGCAGAAAATTACAGAAGAAGTTAAACACTCTCAAGTTATAAGAATTCAAGCGTAAGAAAATAGGGATCCTATTCGTAAGTAAATCTCTTTAGCTTTAATTTGACAAATCAAATAAATTTCTGTATCGTATTCTCTTGTTTCTCTTATCGAGAGTGGGGGAGGGACCGAGCCCAATGATCCCACGGCAACTACTTTGCAGATTTTGCAGAGATCAGTGCTAATGCCGGGGTTTCGATATAATTCGAACCTACGATGAGAGGAGAATAGATCCCTCGCTAGGAAATTTCTCCTCGAGGGAATTTTTTTTATAGGGACCAGCATCTATGCAAAAGATTAAAGGTTTGAAGTGCAAAGAATGTGGGAATACCACTCCGGCGGTGGCTAAACATGTCTGTGAATTTTGTTTTGGCCCTTTGGAAGTGGATTACAATTACGACTTTATTCGTTCTCACATCAATAAAGAAAAAATTGTCGCGCGCCCACACACCCTCTGGCGCTACTGGGAACTGCTTCCGGTAGAAACTACGGATGTTCTTTCCCTGTGCGAAGGGTTTACTCCCTTTTGGAAATCGAGAAATCTAGGGAAATACCTCGGTTTAAAAAATCTTTATATTAAAAACGATGCGGTGAATCCTACCTTTTCTTTTAAGGATCGGGTGGTATCGGTAGCCTTAACCCGCAGTCGGGAGTTAGGCTTTAACGTGGTTGCCTGCGCTTCAACGGGGAATCTGGCAGGAGCAGTGGCTGCCTATGGCGCGGTTGGCCAATTTAAAACCTTTGTTTTTATCCCGGCAGATTTAGAAGCCGGAAAAATTGTGGGAGCCGGTATTTACAAACCTATTATAGTAGGCGTCAAAGGAAATTATGACGCCGTGAACCGCCTCTGCGCGGAAGTGGCCGATCTCTTTAAATGGGCCTTTGTGAATGTAAATATAAGACCTTACTATGCCGAAGGTTCTAAAACACTTGGGTTCGAAGTGGCAGAACAGTTAGGATGGAGAGCGCCAGACCATGTGGTGGTTCCGGTAGCTTCGGGTTCTCTTTTGACTAAAATTTATAAAGGCCTTTCTGAATTTCACCAATTGGGGTTCATCCCGGAGCTTCACACCAAACTATCAGCCGCGCAAGCTCAAGGATGTTCCCCCGTCGTCACTGCCATCAAAGAAAAATCCGACATTATCAAACCCGTGGTTCCTAACACCATCGCTAAATCTATCGCTATCGGCAATCCTGCCGATGGATACTACGCCGCAGAAACTGTAAAAAAGACGAAAGGGTACGGAGAGTCTGCCACGGACGATGAAATTGTGCAAGGAATTCAGCTCCTCGCCCAAAAAGAAGGAGTCTTTACCGAAACAGCCGGAGGCACGACCATCGCTGTGTTGAAAAAGCTAGTGGAATCTGGTAAGATAGCGCCGGACGAACTCGTAGTGGCTTATATTACGGGGAATGGGTTTAAGACTCAGGAATGTGTGCAAGAAAAAGTCTCTAAACCACACGTAATCTCCGCAAACATAAATGAGTTTCGCTCCCTGTACGAATCCTTGACCAAATAGGAGGCTTTTGATGGCAGCAAAAGTTAGAATCCCAGCGCCTTTGCGCAAACTCACCAAGGACCAAGCAGTAGTAGAATCATCCGGGACTACTATTCAAGATATTCTTTCAGATTTAGAAAAAAACTACCCCGGCATTCAAGAACGTATCTGCGATGAAACAGGACAAGTTCGGCGCTTTATCAACATCTTCGTTAACGGCGAAGATATTCGCTTTAAAGACGGCATCAAAACAAAGGTGGATGGAAACGCAGAAGTAAGCATTATCCCCGCCATCGCTGGCGGACTTAAGTTTTAATCTCTAATTCTGTGAAAGAAGCCATCGATCTTATTTTCCCGCAAAATCTCATTCAGGAACCTATTGTTTATAACTTATGCAAGGAAGTTTCCATTATTTTTAATATCCGCCGGGCTAAAGTGACAGAAAAAATAGGTGAAATTGTCCTAGAGCTAGAAGGATCCCAAGAAGAAATAACCCAAGCCAAAGATTGGCTAAAAAAGCGCGGCATTAAAGTAGAACCCATTACTCACGACACGCTGGAAGGTTGAAATTTACTCCACCCCAATTCCGTTCTTCCCCACATTATGGATGAAGAAATCCAGTGGATGCTTCAAGCAAAATCTGGGAACAGTTCCAGTTTTGAAAAAATAGTTCTCCGTTATCAAAAACCTCTCTACAACTTCTTTTGGCGCGCCTTAGGGAATATGGAAAAGGCGGAGGATGCCACTCAAACGCTCTTTTTACAAATATACGCAGCGCTCCCCCGCTACCAGCCTACAGCATCTTTGAAAACCTACTTCTATCGAAGCGCAAAAAACTTGGCTATTAATTTATCGAGAAGAGAAGCGCTTTTAAATTTTTTTAGTTTAGAAGACCCCGATCAGCCAATCGTAATTCGGGATACTCCTAAAAAAGAGCCTTTAAATGTTTTAGAGAGTACGGAAGAAAGAAAGAGGGTTCAAAAAGCTCTTCAAGAGTTGCCTTCCCGCCAAAGGATAGCGATTATTCATCAATATTTTGAGGACTGTTCTGTAAGTGAAATTGCCGACCGCATGGAACTCTCTATTCCTGCGGTAGAAGCGCTGCTTTTTAGAGGCCGGCAAAGCTTAAAGGAAAAATTAAACCTAACATGAAAAGACTCATTCTCCTAATCGTGTCATTATTATCCCCACTGGGACTTTATTCTCAAGAAAAAGGGGAAACAGGTCCTCGCCCTGTAGCTCTTTTATTGATCCCTTCCAAAGAAACATTGCAAGAGGGAGCCTGGCTAAAAAATTTAGAAAAATTCAAAAAATTAAAGGTAACCTTAGCCCTCAGCGAAGAGGATCTAAAAAAAATAGAAGGTTTTCGTTTGAGAACCGTAGAACTGATAAACGAAGGAAGGCTGGAATTAGCGCTCTTACTCTCTTCGGGTCCCATATCTCCACTAACTCCCGAAACGAAATTAAACTTTAAAAATTTTTTGGGCGAGTATCCCAAGGGCGCGGTCCCAACGATTGCCCTATCTCCCCAAGAACAGCGTCAACTCATAAAAGAATCGGACTGGGTTTTACCCCTGCCTCTTTTGGAATTGAATCCCAAGGAAGAAGGATCCTCGCCTCCCGTCTATGTATGGGAAGAAGCGAGTTCTCCCTGGAACATTCAACAAGTTTTTAGTGAAACGGCGAGGCGCCTTACGAACATCAATAAATATGAAATTCATTTAGTAAAAGATCTGGGAGAAAGGGAGGTGGAAGGACAAATTTGGGCGTGGTTAAAAAAAGAAAACACACTCCCCTTATTAAACAAAAATTTAGAAAATGCGTTAAAGAGTGAAATAAAAGTAGAAAAATCCTCTGACAGTTTAGAATTCACACAAATAGAATCCACCCAATCCACAGCTCCCTTAAAGGGACTGCGCGTAAAAAATGATGGGAGTTCTCTCATCTATCAAATTCTCTTTAAAGAAAATCTCAATGAAGCGATAAAAGAAATTCGGCTCTATATTGATTTAAACCACCGCATCGGAGCCGGAAGAATCTCCTTGCTGGAGAATGTGAATGTTCCCTTAGAAGATGCCTGGGAATATGAAATCCTGTGCGAAAAACTTTCTCCGAACCATTGGAACTGCCAACTCCTAAGCGCCAATCAGGCGCGGCCCCTTTACGTGGCGGTGGGACAAACGTCCCCTAATGAAAACGTATTGGAGGCGCAAATTCCAAAAAAATTGCTCGGAAGAGATCCTTTGCGATGGGGATACTTAGTTTGTATAATTAACGCGGATTCTCGGGTAGACGATATGCTTAGTTCTGTCGAGAAGAAAGGAGAATTGCTTCAAAAGCTAAGCCTAATCTCAAATTTAGAAAAAGAAGCTCTCCTACTTCCCATGATGCGGGTCCAATAAAAAATTATGTCTAAAAGAAATTTATTTTTAATCTTTCTCGCTTCCTCTATATTATTCTGGGGATTAAAAAATGAGAAATTTACCCTAAGTCTCACTCCCGCTCTCTTTTCACCCTCTAAAACCGTTCCTGAAAAAGAACCCGTGGAAGTGCATCCCGAAGTGCTCAATTTGCAGGAATCCTTTTCTCGCGTGGCTGAAAACGTGAAACCGGCAGTCGTCAATATTTCCACCATTCATTTAGAAAAATACTCCTCAAACCCCTATGAATTCTTTTTTATGAATCCGGACGATCTCTTTGACCAGTTTTTCAATGCGCCGCCGCACTCTCGCAAAGAAAAGCAATCCCCTCAAGAACGTTACTATCAAAGAAAAGTGCCCGGAACAGGGTCCGGCGTTATTATGGACCCCGCGGGATATGTGCTTACCAATGAACATGTGGTTCGAAACGCGGACGAAATTAAAATTACTTTGGCCAGCGACCCCGATAGAAAAATTAACGGGAAAGTCATCGGTCGGGATGAACGCACCGATTTAGCCGTTATTAAAATACAAAGTTCGGAAAAATTCCCCTATGTCCGCCTGGGGGATTCGGATGCGTTAAAGGTGGGAGATTGGGCCATTGCGATTGGGAGCCCTTTTGGTCTCGCTCAAACAGTAACGGTAGGAGTTATTTCTGCCTCCCGTCAAAACTTATCTATAGAAGGAAGAAATTATAAAGATCTTATTCAGACCGATGCCGCCATTAATCCAGGCAACTCGGGAGGACCTCTGGTGAATATTCGGGGAGAAGTCATCGGAATCAATACGGCTATTTACACCCCCAGCGGCGGTTTTGCCGGCATAGGTTTTGCTATTCCCATTGACCGCGCCAAAGAGATCATTCCACAACTCCGGGAAATGGGAAAAGTAGTGCGCGGTTGGATTGGAGTGATCTTAGAAGAAAAACTGGACGAAGCCACCGCCAAAGTTTTTGGCGTGCCCGATAAAGAAGGAGCTCTAGTAAAACAAGTATTGGCAGATTTTCCCGCGGCAAAAGCGGGTCTAAAAAGGGGAGATGTCATTCGAGAATTTGATGGTAAAAAAATAAAAAATAATTATGATCTGCAAACCCTTGTAGCCGCGTCATCTCCCAATAAAAAAGTAAACATTAAAATTATTCGCTACAAAAAAGAGATGCCTTTAGAATTGGTCCCCCAAGAGGCCCCCGCTTCTTTGGGAGAAATAGGAAAAGAAGAAAAAGATAAAGAAGGGGAGCAAGAAAAAGGGAAAGAAGTTTCTTGGCTGGGAGCCGCGTTTATGGACCTCGACGTTCATTTCCGAGAACGTTTAAAAATTCCAGAATCTGAATCGGGCATTATGATTATAAGAGTGGAAAGAAATTCTAAAGCCGAAGAAATTGGGCTGGAAGAAGGGGACGTTATCCGAACCATTAACCAGGAACCTATTTCAAATTTGAAAGATTTTCAAGAAGTCTTTAAAAAGGTAAAATTAAGCTCTGGCGTGGTTTTTGATCTATTACGCCGAGGAGAATCTCTCTACCTCAGTTATATGGGGCCGGAGAAATAAAATTTTATGCCCCCGTCTATTATTATAGCGAGCGAAAATTTAAATATAAGAGAAGTGGCCCGCGCCACCCTTATAGAAGAAAAGTGCGACCCCATCCTTTGCGGGGACGGATTAGAAGCGTATGAATCGGCGCTGCATGCTTCCAAGGGAGATGCCGCCGATATAAAATTAATGATCTTAGACATGTTCCTTCCTAAAATGGACGGTTTTGAAGTGGTGGCCAAACTGCAAGATCAGGCCCAAACAAAAGATATTCCTATCCTCATGCTCACAGAAAAAAAAGAGGGGATTAATTTTCAAACGCGTTTAAGGGCGGACAACTATTTGCAAAAACCGTTTACTCCTCTGGAACTACAGAGCGAAGTTCACAGCATGATTAAACATTTTCGTAAACACCGGGGGCCTCATCCGATTACGGGGTTAGAAGGCCACCCCCAACTAGAACAAGAGATTTTTAATCGTTTAGGACGGGGAGAAAATTTTTATGCGCTCTGGATGGATATTAACTATTTTAGACCGTTTAATGACCATTATGGAACAGAAAAAGGGAATTTAGTTTTAAAAACCTTTGTCGCGTTAATTCGCAAAACTCTTCAATCCATGGGAAATGATGCAAACACCCACCTCACTCATATAGACGGAGATGATTTTATTTTACTTTCCGGCGCTCCGATCGCAGACTCCCTAAAAAACTCACTGAGAACAGAGTTCCAAAAAGAAGCGCTCTCCTTTTATTCGGACGCAGAAAGAGAGAAGGGTTTTATCTATCAAAAATCGAGAGAAAATAAAGATCAAATTTATCCCCTCATGCGGTTATCCATGGCCCTCCTTAAAATAACTCCAGAAGAATACAGCCACTATGGCCAGTTTGTTTCTCGGGCGCGAGAGTTGCTCCATCAAACTAAAATTGGAGCCCAAGACGTAAAGTAACTTTGAGAAAAGTTACTTCCACCACTGTTTTAGTCGTTAACCTCCTCATTCTCTCCCTGTATCCCCTTTTTGTGCAAGGGACATCGCTTTCTTATACCCTCCGCTTAGGGGGAATTGTAGGTCTCTACGTCCTATTGGCCTTAGGATTAAACATTACGTTGGGGTTAGTGGGACTTTTTGATTTAGGATTTATGGCATTTTATGCCATTGGAGCGTACAGCGCCTCTATTTTTTCTATTGGGGGTTGGAATTTTTGGTATTCCACTCTCTTTTCCATTCTCATCACCGTAACGCTGCGGTTACTGTTGGGAGCTCCGGTGCTGCGACTCAGAGGAGATTATTTGGCGATTGTCACCCTAGGCTTTGGAGAGATTACTCGGCTTATATTAAATAACTGGGATTCCGTAACAAACGGTCCCAAGGGACTTCCCCGGGTAGGAGAATCTATTTCCGGAATTAAAATTTGGAATTTTGAACTGACAGAAAATATCCATTACTATTATTTAATTCTGGCAGTCGTTTTTTTAGCGATGATCATTTCTAAACGGTTAGAAAATTCTCGCATCGGCAGAGCTTGGACCGCGGTCCGGGAAGACGAAACCGCCGCAGAGCTGAGCGGTATTCCCGTCACGCGAGTAAAAATGCTGGGCTTTGGCGCGAGTTCCGTTTTTGCAGCGATAGCGGGATCTCTCTTTATTCACTGGGAAAAATTTGTCACTCCGGAATCTTTTACCTTCTGGGAATCCGTTCTAGTCGTCAGTATGATTGTGTTAGGAGGAATTGGGTCCATGAGCGGTGTCATTTCAGGAGCTATTTTAATTTCCGGAATTCCCCTCCTCTTACAAGTTCTCTTAGGAGGAGACTTCATCTCTTATCGCTATCTCATCTTTGGAATCACTTTAGTTCTCATTATTTTATTTAGGCCTCAAGGGCTTGTACCTTCTCAACGCCAAGCTTTAGAATTAGGAGAAAAAGATTCTAAATAACGTCCATGCTATTATTGGAAACTAAATCGTTGTGCAAAAAATTTGGCGGTTTGTCCGCTTTAGCGGATGTAAATTTTAAAATACCCCAAGGAGAAATTATCAGTTTAATTGGGCCGAATGGAGCAGGCAAGACCACATTTTTCAACCTTTTAACAGGAGTCACGGAACCTTCTTCTGGAGATATATTTTTTTCTGGAGAAAGAATTAACGGATTTTCTCCTCATTGGATCACGGCACGAGGCATCGCCCGCACTTTCCAGAATATACGACTTTTCCCTAATATGACGGCTCTAGAAAACGGCATGATCGGGCGCCACTGCCGTACTCGCAATGAAGTCCTTTCCGCCCTTTTTAGGACTCCCGCTTTCTATAGAGAAGAAAGTGAAATTGAAAAAAGCGCTAAAGAGATTCTTTCCTTTGTAGGTCTTTTACCGATGGGAAACGTATTGGCAAAAAATCTTCCTTATGGAGACCAAAGAAAATTAGAGATCGCCCGCGCCCTGCTTACGGAACCGCGACTCCTGCTCTTAGATGAACCCACCGCCGGAATGAACCCCAGCGAAAGCGAAGAGCTCATTCTGCTTATAGAAAAAATTCGACAGCAGGGGATTAGCATCTTACTCATAGAACACCAAATGCGGGTCGTCATGGGAATTTCCGACCATATTATCGTGCTCGACCATGGAATTAAAATTGCCGAAGGGGACCCGCACCAAATACAAACGAATCCCGATGTTATAGAAGCCTATCTGGGAGGGCACCATGCTTGAATGCCACTCGATCTCAGTAAGTTATGGAAAAAAGATCCGCGTTCTTTCGGAAATATCTCTACAGGTAACCCAGGGTGAGATCGTCGCTTTTATTGGAGGGAATGGCGCTGGAAAAAGCACTTTTTTAAAAACAGTTTCGGGCCTTCTAAAAGTGGAAAAAGGAAAGATTGTTTTTGAAGGGAAGGAAATTCAAACGTTGCCCGCTCACAAAATTGCGTGTCTCGGAATTGCCCACGTGCCGGAAGGCCGCAAGATATTCGCGCGGCTCACTGTGTTAGAAAATTTAGAGTTAGGGGCTTTTAGAGAAAGGGATCAACTACGTCAGCGCTTAGAAAAAGTTTTTACTTTGTTTCCTATTTTAAAAGATAGGCGCTCTCAATTAGGAGGGACCCTTTCTGGCGGGGAACAACAAATGCTCGCCATGGGGCGAGCCTTAATGTCGGAACCGAAACTTTTAATGCTAGACGAACCCTCCATGGGGCTAGCTCCCAAACTGGTAGAAAAAATATTTCAAACGATAAAAGAAATTAACTCCCAGGGGACCACCCTTTTAGTGGTGGAACAAAATGCGCACCAATCTTTAGCCATCGCCCATAGAGCCTATGTTTTGGAAACAGGCCGCATTGTGCTAGAAGGAAGCGGAGAAAACCTTTTACACAATCCTTCGGTGCAAGAAGCTTATTTAGGAGGGGTGTAAAGTTTTGTAAGGTCTTATGTTTTTATGTAAAATATTGCGCTTTCTAAAAAAAGAAAAATGAGCGAAGCGAACATACTTTTACCGTCATTAGGTCCCACAGAGTGGAAAATCCTTTGGTTTGTCCTGGGGTCTTCTGTTGTCTCCATTCTTTATGGATGCGTCCTTTGCTGGCAGGTGTTAAAAAAAGATGCAGGATCTCCCAAAATGATCGAAGTGGCTAAGGCGATAGAAGATGGCGCCTTAGCTTATCTTGCCCAACAATTTAAAACGATGAGCTGGCTCGTCCTTATTGTAACGGTAGCTCTCTATTTTATGTATCGCAAAATGTATGCGGGAGATCCCGCTCTGGAAAAAATTCCTTTAGGGGTAGCTCTCTCTTTCTTAATGGGAGTTCTCGCATCCTATAGCGCCGGATTTGTGGGCATGTGGCTGGCTGTAAAAGGAAATGTGAGGTCTGCTAACGCCGCATTAAAAAGTTTTAAAGCCTCTATGGAATTAGCCTTTAGAGCGGGAGCCGTCTCCGGACTTTTTACCGTGGGATTTGGCCTCTTAGGAGCCACTATCATTTTTATTCTTTACAGAGAACAGGCTACAAAGGTTCTAGTAGGATTTGGATTCGGCGGCTCTTTGGCCGCGCTTTTTATGAGAGTGGGTGGAGGAATCTTTACCAAAGCGGCGGACGTGGGCGGCGATTTAGTGGGGAAAGTAGAAGTGGGAATTCCCGAAGACGATCCTAGAAATGCGGCCACTATTGCCGACAATGTGGGAGATAACGTGGGAGATTGCGCCGGTATGGCCGCCGATGTGTTTGAATCGTATGAAGTTACTTTAGTGGCCGCTATCATCTTAGCGTCCTCTACATTGATGGACCCCACATTCATTTCTAGCTACGGCGCCAACGCTTCCAACTTCGCTTTAATGCTTATATTCTTCCCTCTGCTTTTAAGAGCGGTGGGGGTATTCTCCTCTATTCTTGGAATTTGGAGCGTCAGGGTAAAAGATGGATCTGATTTAAGGGACCCCATGAAACCAATCAACATAGGATATTGGGTCTCTTCTTTAGCCAGTGTGGCCGGATTCGCTTTGGTGACCTATTTTTATTTAAGAAATCCCTTAACGGGACTGCCCGACTGGAGATTTTTTTGGGCTACTTCTTTGGGAATCGGTCTCGCTTTAGTGACCCTTTGGA
>JAHFCA010000014.1:6738-14373 GCA_023249715.1 Elusimicrobiota bacterium | reverse complement strand
GTGCCGAGAAATGGGCATTCAAACTGTGGCCATCCATTCCGAGGCGGATCGGGACAGTCTGCACGTAAAACTGGCGGATAAATCCATCTGCGTGGGGCCCGCTCCCACGCCGGACAGTTATTTAAATATTCCCAGCATTATTTCCGCCTGCGAAATTTCCGGGGCCGATGCCGTTCACCCAGGATACGGTTTCCTTGCGGAAAACGAAGATTTTGCCGAAGTCTGCGAAGCGCATGGTTTAGCGTTTATCGGGCCCAGCCCTTCCGCCATTGCCAAAATGGGCAACAAAATCGAGGCGAAAAAAATCGCCAAAAAAGCGGGAGTGAATTTAATTCCCGGGACAGAAAATCCTGTCTCCGCAGAGGATCCCGAACTCAAGAAAATTGCTCGGAAAATCGGTTACCCGCTTATAGTAAAAGCGGCGGGCGGCGGCGGTGGAAAGGGAATGCGCATTGTCACGCATGAAGAGGCGTTGCTGGACCAAGTACGGTTAGCGTCTAACGAAGCTAAACTTTCCTTTGGCAATGGGGATGTCTATTTAGAACGCTATTTTGAGGAGCCGCGCCATATCGAAATTCAGCTTTTAGCGGACAAAAAAGGAAAAGTCATTCCTCTCCCGGAAAGAGATTGTTCCGTACAGCGGCGGTATCAAAAATTAATTGAAGAAACTCCTTCTCCGGCGGTAGATTCTAAACTGCGAAAAAAATTGGGCAAAGCGGCCCGCAAAATTGCCGAAGAGGTGGATTATCATACGGTAGGCACCATTGAATTTCTACTCGATAAAGACGGGGAGTTTTATTTTATGGAGATGAATACCCGCATTCAAGTGGAGCATCCCGTGACCGAGATGGTCACAGGGTTAGACCTCATCCAGTGGCAAATTCGTTTAGCGGCGGGAGAGTCTCTCAATTTTGATGAAGATGATATCCGCATCCGGGGCCATTCCATTGAATGTAGAATTAACGCGGAAGATCCCGACCACGATTTTATTCCCAACCCTGGACTCATCGATTTGGTGATATTCCCCGGAGGTCCCGGCGTAAGAGTTGATAGCCATATCTATTCGGGATACACTGTTCCCTCGTATTACGATTCTCTTTTAGCCAAGGTCATTGTGAATGGCGTCAATCGCGAAGCAGCCATTAACCGCATGCTGCGAGCGCTCTCTGAATTTAAGCTGGAAGGAGTTCGGACCACTATCCCATTCCATAAACAGGTTTTAGAGTCCGATGCCTTCCGCTACGGCGACGTTACCACTAACTTTATCGCCAAACATATTTTTAGAAACGAACGATAGAACAGGGAAATTCCCTATAGGCGCTCGCATAAAAATATTAGGGGCTGTCCCCAATTCCCGATGAGCAATAAAATTTTCTCCAGGAAAAAATTGGCGCGGATTTTAGATAGAATTCGCGGCAGGAAAAAAATTGTTTTTACGAATGGCTGTTTTGATCTTTTGCATGTGGGGCATGCGCGATTGCTAAAGAAGGCGAAAAAGTTTGGGGATATTCTGGTGGTGGCTGTCAATTCGAATAGTTCCGTGCGAGTTTTAAAGGGAAAAAACAGGCCTCTTGTGCCAGAAAAAATGCGGGCAGAGCTCATCGCCTCATTGGAGTGCGTGGATTACGTTACCCTTTTTTCGGAAGCGACTCCGTTGGAAACAATTCGGATGCTCCGTCCCCATGCGCTCATTAAGGGCGGGGATTATGCGGCTCATGAAATTGTGGGGCGCGCCGATGTAAAAAAGGTCATTCGATTCCCCTTAGTAAAAGGATTTTCCACGTCTAGCCTCATTCAAAAAATTTTGCAGAGTTATGGCAAGTGAGGTTTCCATTTTAAGGATAATGGATGCCAATTTAAATCGGGCCCGAGAAGGTTTAAGAGTGTTAGAAGATACGGCTCGCTTTTTATGGGAAGACGAAAAAAAATATAAATGTTTTAGAGCGATGCGCCATGCTCTGGATGCCATTACTCGTCCCATTTATTCGCAGCTGGTGGATGCCCGCATGGCGGGAGATCCCGGTGGCACTTTAAAAGAAGGGAAACGGGACCATAAAAACAGTATTGTGCGAGCCAATTTAAGACGGTGCGAAGAATCTTTAAGGGTTCTGGAAGAGTATGGAAAATTGGAATCCCAAAAAATGGGAGAGCGGTATAAGAAGATTCGCTTTAATTTATATTTAATTGAAAAAGAGATCATTCAAGAGTTCTAGGCTCTATTGTGTTACGCAGCCTCCGTCAATGGGACAAAGCTATCCTGAGATGGTGGAACAGGCCTGTAAAGGGGGAGCGGACATTATTCAGCTTCGGGGAAAAACAGTTTCAAAAAAAGATTTGGTTCCTTTAGCCCGAGAGTTAAAAGAAATTTGTCATCGCTATGGGGCTCTTTTTATTGTGAATGACGATTTGGACGTGGCTCTAGAAGTGGAAGCGGATGGTGTCCATTTAGGGCAAGAGGACTTACCGCTTTTAGAAGCAAAAAAACAAGTTGGGGCCCGCTCCTTTTTAATTGGACGTTCCACTCATTCCCTGGAGCAAGCTCTGGAGGCGGAAAAAGAGGGCGCCAGTTATGTGGCCTTGGGCCCTATTTTTGCTACGCCCACTAAACCGGGAAGAAAGGCGGTAGGTTTGGAATTGATAAAAAAATATTCCGCCGCATTAAAAACGCCATTTGTGGCGATTGGCGGCATTCATTTAGACAATGTGGAAGAGGTTCTTAAATTAGGAGCTCCTAGAATTGCCGTCGTAAGGGCAGTTTTTGAAGCGAATAATATCGAAGAATCGGCTCGGGCATTAAAGGAAAAAATTCAATCGTATGATGCAGCGTAAAATAAAAGTAAAAGTGCCGGCTACGTCTGGGAATTTGGGGCCCGGGTTCGATGTTTTGGGAATTGCGCTGTCTCTTTATAACGAATTAGAAATGACTCTTATTCCTAAAAATAAAAAGGATAGGGCGGGTTCTGTGGAATTTAAAATCTTTGGGGAGGGGAAGGATTCCCTACCCAGGGACGAAAAAAATATTATTTGGCAAAGCGCCAAAAAGGTTTTTAATAGAGCTCGGTTTCCTCTAGAAAAATATAATTTTAAATTTCAGTCCCTCAATCGCATTCCCTTATCGAGAGGATTGGGTTCCAGTTCTGCGGCCATATTGGGCGGA
The DNA here is from genome assembly GCA_023249715.1 of Elusimicrobiota bacterium. Classification (GTDB taxonomy): domain Bacteria; phylum Elusimicrobiota; class Elusimicrobia; order 2-02-FULL-39-32; family 2-02-FULL-39-32; genus JAHFCA01. The sequence goes on along the minus strand of JAHFCA010000014.1, from coordinate 11,216 downwards.
CTCTTGGCGGCCAATGCGCTTCTTGTCAACGCTCTGGACGAGAGGGATATTTTGTCTTTAGCTTCGGAAAGTGAAGGACATCCGGACAATGTGGTTCCTGCTTTGGTGGGGGGGCTTACGGTGGCTGAAAATGGAAACAAAAAAATTTCCTATATTCGGTTGGACCCACCGGGGGATTTGCGTGCGGTCGTTTGCGTTCCAGAATATGAACTTTCCACAGTGAAGGCTCGTTCTGTTTTACCCAAAGCGGTTTCGTTTCAAGACGCGCTATTCAATATCAAGAGAGTTTCTAGATTTTTAAGCGCTATTCAGTCTAAAAATTATGAGCATTTAAGAGAAGCGATGGAAGATAAACTCCACCAGCCCTATCGAAAAAAACTGGTGCCGGGATTTGATAGAGTATTAGAAAAAGGATATCAGGGCGGAGCGTTAGGGGTGGCGCTTTCCGGAGCGGGTCCTTCCATCTTTGCTTTTGCAAAGGAAAATAATAGCGCCAAAGTTGCCCGGAATATGGAAAAAGGTTTTTTAAGCGCGGGATATCGCTCGAAAAGTTTGGTCTTAGAGTTGAATAAAAAAGGGTCCATTGTAATATAAATCGATGAAAACAGTTGTCATGAAATTTGGCGGCTCTTCCGTGGCCGACGTGCAAAAAGTTCAGAATGTCGCCCGGAGAGTGGTGGAAAAGAAGAAAGCTAAAAACCATGTGGTGGTGGTGGTCTCCGCCCCCGGCGACATGACGGACGATTTAATTGAAAAAGCGCATCAGCTGTGCGAATCCCCTTCGGAAAGAGAGATGGATATGCTTCTATCAACGGGAGAACAAGTTTCTATCGCTCTCTTAAGCATGGCGATCCATCATTTAAAAGCGGGCGCCGTTTCTCTCACAGGGCCTCAGGCGGGGATTTATGCCGACCATAACCACACGCGGGCGAAAATTACAAAAATTTTACCGGACAAAATCCAGGAAGAATTGCGCAAAGGAAACGTAGTCATTGTCGCTGGTTTTCAGGGAATTAATCCCAATCAAGATATCGCCACATTAGGGCGGGGAGGGTCCGATTTAACGGCTGTCGCTTTGGCGGCCGCCTTAAAAGCGGATGCCTGCGAAATTTATACGGATGTCTCTGGAGTTTATACCACGGATCCCAGAATAGTGCCCGAAGCCCGCAAATTAGATAAAATTTCATATGATGAAATGCTGGAAATGGCGGGAGCCGGCTCCCAGGTGATGCAGGCTCGCTCCATTGAAGTGGCAAAAAAATATGGAGTGGAACTCCAGGTGCGGTCTACATTTTTAAAAGAAGAAGGAACTTGGATTATCGAGGAGGTTAAAGGGATGGAAGATGTTATCGTCAGCAGTATCGCTTTTGATAAAAATCAATCGAAGTTAACCGTTTTAGGAGTCGAAGACCGTCCGGGAATTGCGGCGCGTATTTTTGGAGAGCTGGCGGAGGCTCATATTAACGTAGATATGATTATTCAGTCCGCCGCGCAGGATCGCACCAACGATATATCCTTTACCATCGCTCGCACCGATCTTAAAAAAGCGCTCTCCATTTTGAAAGAGGTCGGTAAAGAGCTAAAGTCGCAGGGGATTTCCTGTGAGGAAAAAGTGGCCAAAGTTTCTATTGTGGGAGTGGGGATGAAGAGCCATGCCGGCGTGGCTGCCAAAATGTTTAAAACCTTATCAGACGAAAAAATTAATATCGAAATGATTTCCACTTCGGAAATTAAAGTGGCATGCGTCGTAAAAGAATTCGAGTGCCAACAGGCTGTTAAAGCGCTTCATAAAGCGTTTGAACTTCATAAAAAATGAAAAATAACCGCATCATAAAATTATTCGATACCACCTTAAGAGATGGAACTCAAGGTTCTGGAATCTCTTTATCGGTGGACGATAAATTAAAGATTGCTCAAGCTATTGATCGGCTGGGGGTGCATTATATCGAGGGGGGATGGCCGGGGTCTAACCCTAAGGATGAAGAATTTTTTAAGAAGGCGAAATCTTTAAAATTTAAAGCGGCAAAACTCACTGCTTTTGGTTCCACCCGGAGAAAAGATATAGCGGCTTCCAAAGACCCTAGTATGCAGGCCATTTTACGCGTGAAAACAAATGTGGCCTGTATTTTTGGAAAGTCGTGGGATTTTCAGGTTCTCCACGCTTTGCGGGCCACTCTCGAAGAAAATTTAAAGATGATTTATGATTCTGTCCGTTTTCTCAAATCTAAAAACTTAGAGGTGATTTACGACGCCGAACATTTTTTCGATGGGTTTAAAGAGAATAAGGCGTATGCTCTGCAATCGATCCGCCAAGCGTTTAGAGCCGGCGCGGACAATATTACTCTCTGTGACACCAACGGAGGATCGCTCCCTTTTGAAGTGGCCGCCATCGTTCGGGAAGTAAGAAAAAGGTTGCAAAAAGTTTCCTTGGGAATTCATGCGCACAACGATTCCGATTGCGCCGTCGCTAATTCTCTCATGGCGGTGCAATCAGGGTGCGACCTCGTTCAGGGAACTATGAACGGCTACGGGGAACGGTGCGGTAACGCCAACTTAATTTCTATTCTTGCCAATCTAAGATTAAAGATGGATCTGGAACCTATTCCCATGGAGCATCTGCAATCGATCACCGATATCTCCCGGACTATTTCCGAAATTGTCAATGTAGTGCCCAATGATCACCAGCCGTATGTGGGCCATTCCGCCTTTGCCCATAAGGGGGGCGTGCATGTTTCGGCCATGGTGCGCCACAGAAAAACGTATGAACATATTGATCCTTCTTTGGTGGGAAACAACAGGAGAATTTTAATCTCGGAACTTTCGGGTCAATCGAATATTCTTTTAAAGATGAAAGAGCTGAATCTTGATTTTACAAAAGATAGTGAAAAAGTGCGTCCTATTATAGAAACCGTCAAAAAAATGGAACAGCAGGGGTATCAGTTTGAGGGAGCGGAGGCATCGTTTGCCATTTTAGTCCAAAAGGCGTTGGGACTTCATAAAACTTTCTTTGAACTCATCAGTTTTAAAGTAAGCGATGAAAAAGATTCTCATACTCACGGAATGATTTCGGAAGCCTCCTTAAAATTAAGAGTGAAGGGGAGGACCCAGCATACTGTTTCCAAGGGAGATGGGCCTGTCAACGCTTTGGACGGCGCGCTCCGGAAGGCCCTAGAACCCTTTTACCCCGCTTTAAAAAAAGTTTCTCTCACCGATTTCAAAGTCCGTGTCATTGACGCGGCGAGCGGCACCAAGGCGAAAGTGCGGGTTCTCATTGAATCCCGCGATGAAAAGGACGCATGGGTAACCATTGGCGTTTCGGAAAACATCATTGATGCTTCGTGGCAAGCGTTAGTAGACTCTATAGAATACAAGTTATTGAAAGACGAAAAGTAAGAAAAAATGTTATAATATCCTCTTATTTTTGCATTTGTTAGGGGCGTGCATGGCAAAGAAAAAATTAAAAGAATTAGAGATTGCGGAACAAAAATCGGCGGCTGCCATTGGAACTGCTGTTTCTTCCATTGGCATTGTCGGGTGGAATTCTCCTCGGTTTTTAGAAAACCATCAGGGTTTTGTGGATCACCTCAAAAACTCTATTGCCGCGCATGGAGGGAATTCTTATTTTTTTGGAATTTCCGGAAGTTTAGACGGGAATGGGTCTCTCCATTACGGGTTACCTTCCCGAGATATCATTGCCGATCAAATTGAACTCATTATTTATAATGAACAGTTAAAAGGGTTGCTTTTAATTCCGTGGTCCATCGATTCTTTGGTGGGCATGCTGATGGCTTCCGCTCGCTGCAATGTTCCTATGCTCTTTCTTCCGCAATATGGGTTCTGGAATTCCAGTTCTCAGAATAAAACCTATAGCGAATATTCTCTCCCGCTTCTTTTGGAAATTTTAGGGTTAACCCGAATTGGCACGTTAGAAAGCACCGTTAAAAGCCAAAGTTTTAATTTGGAATTAGGGGACTGGGGAGCGGTAAGAATTTTAGAAATGGTCAAACAAAGTATGAGTTCTCATCGATTTTTTACTGCGGCCGCGTTGCATAATAGTTTGTGTGTGGATTTTGCCTTAGGAGGGTGTAGCCAAACGGGACTGCATTTGGCGGCGATTGCGAGGGAAGCCAATTTAAATTTATCCTTTTCAACCGTTAACGAACTTTCTAAAAAAATTCCTCAATTAGTTCCCTTAGATAAATCGGGAGAATTTAGCATAGAGGAATTAGAAAAATGGGGAGGAGTCCATTCTCTACTTTCCACCTTAGGTAGCTTTTTGCAGTCCAGCCCCACTGCTACAGGCAGAAATATTGTGGATATTGCCAAGAGCAACAGCCACAATAAATCATTGTTTAAATTAAACCATCCTTATGGAAAAGAGGCTTCTATTGGAATATTGACGGGAACTTTGGCCAAAGATGGGGCTTTAATGAGAACCGCTTCTTTAAAGAAGGAGTGGTTGCAATATTCTGGACCGG
>JAHFCA010000014.1:0-6728 GCA_023249715.1 Elusimicrobiota bacterium | reverse complement strand
TAAAAAAATTAAAAAAGGGGATATTCTTGTTTTGAGATATTGCGGCCCCAGAGGGAATCCGGGTATGCCTGTCATGGGGGGGCCGACAGAAGCTTTGCGGGAAAAAAATTTAGAAGAATCGGTCGCCATTCTAACGGATGGTCGTCTAAAGGATACCGGAAAAACCTGTGCCATTGTCCATATGTCTCCAGAGGCGGCAGTCGGAAGCCCTCTCTCGATCCTTCAAGACGGGGATGGTGTCCAGTGGAATTTTCAAGAAAAGTCGCTGCATGTTCGTCTCACCGACACGGAAATAAGAGTCCGGCTTTCTCGTTGGAAAGAGCAAGAACAAAAAATGCAGAATAGTTTTCTGGGTCGATATTTAAAATATTCGTCTTCCAGCGTTTTAGGAGCCACGTTACAATAATTTATGGAAAAAACAGGCGCAGAGATTATTGTTGAGTGTTTAGAAAGAGAAGGGGTGAGCATTGTTTTTGGAATCCCCGGAGGGTGCAACCTTCCCTTTTTCGATAAACTTTACGATTCCAAGATTCGCGTTATTCTCACCCGCCATGAACAAGGAGCTTCCCACATGGCGGATGGGTATGCCCGCTCTACGGGAAAAGTGGGAGTCTGTATTGCCACCTCGGGGCCGGGAGCTACCAATTTAGTGACTGGTTTAGCGACCGCCCATATGGATTCTATTCCCATGGTGGCCATTACCGGTCAAGTAAGGACCGATGCCATTGGTTCGGACGCTTTCCAAGAAGCGGACGCAACGGGGTGTACCCGCCCCGTGACAAAGCACAACTATTTAGTAAAAGATGTGAAGGATCTCGCTGCGGTGATCCGGGAAGCATTTTATATCGCAAAGAGCGGTCGTCCGGGGCCCGTGCATATCGATGTTCCCGTGGACGTGCAGAGAGCAGTAACGGAATTTGTTTATCCGGAGAAAATTTCTGTCCGGTCTTATTCTCCGACCATAAAAGGTCATGCTATGCAAATTAAAAAGGCGGCGGAATATATTAAAAATTCTGAAAGGCCCCTTTTATATGTCGGAGGCGGCACTATTCTTTCCGGCGCTTGTGAAGAATTGCGCGCCTTCGCGGAAAAAATGAATATTCCCGTGGTCACTACGTTGATGGCGAATGGAGCTCTTCCCTACGATCATCCCCTTTATATGGGTCCATTAGGCATGCACGGAAAATATTCTACGAATACCGCCATGCAAAAGTGTGATCTTATGATTTCCTGCGGGGCCCGTTTTGACGACCGCGTGACTGGAAAACTTTCCAGTTTTTCGCCCCATTCTAAAAAAATCCATTTCGACATCGATCCCGCGAATATCGGGAAAAGTGTAAAAGTGGATGTTCCGGTGGTGGGAGATTTGCGCTCTATTCTAAAAGAGCTTATTGCGGAAACTCCCAAAAAAGAGCACAAAGATTGGATTCACCAGATTCAGGCATGGGATAAAGAGCACCCCCTCAGCTATAAAAATAACGGGGGGAAAGATGCGACCATAAAACCGCAGTATGTCATTCAGGAATTACATCGTTTAACCAAGGGAGAAGCGATTGTGTCAACGGGAGTGGGGCAGCATCAAATGTGGGCCATGCAATGGTATCCTTGTAAAGAACCGCGTCACTTTTTAACCAGCGGCGGCTTGGGAACCATGGGATATGGTTTCCCTGCTGCCATTGGAGCAAAACTGGCCCACCCAAAAAAAGACGTCATCTGCATTGACGGAGATGGCTGCTTCCAGATGACGATGACAGAACTGGCCACCACGGTGACCGAAGATGTAAAGGTGATCGTCATTATTTTAAACAACTATTATTTAGGCATGGTGCGGCAGTGGCAGGAACTTTTTTATAAGGAAAGGTTTTCCGCTTCTTGTTTAGTGGCAGAGGGAGGTAAAAGAACAAAAGAGAACGAACCCGATCCTAAGCTCATTCCCTATATTCCGGATTTTAAAAAATTGGCGGATGCTTATGGAATTTTGGGTATGAGAATTACAAAAACGGAAGAAGTGACTCCAGCCTTAGAAAAGGCGCTACAATCGAAAACTTCTGTCATTTTAGATATTGTGATTCATCCGGGAGACAAAGTGTTCCCTATGGTGCCTGCGGGAGCGGGTCTCGATGAAATCATTGTGGACATGGCCTAAGTTTCGTTTAAAGGAGATCGAATGAAAAAAGAACAGACGCATACGCTTTCCGTCTTGGTAGAGAATAAATCGGGCGTGTTGGCTCGTGTGGCGGGTTTGTTTTCTGCGCGGGGTTTTAACATCGATTCTTTAGCGGTGGGTAAAACAGAAGATCCTTCTGTTTCTCGCATGACCATTGTGGTTAAAGGAGATGAATCTGTTTTGGAACAAATTGAAAAGCAGCTCAATAAACTCATAGATGTTATAAAGATTTGCGACTACATCGCGACGCCGCATTTAGAAAGAGATTTAGCGCTCATTAAAGTAAAGGCAAATAAAAATAATCGTTCGGAGCTACTCCAGATCATCGACATATTCCGGGCTAAGATTGTAGATGTCGCCGATGATTCTTTAATTGTGGAAGTAACCGGAGACGAAGAAAAAATTGCGGCGCTCATTTCTATGGTCTCTTCTTTTGGCATATTGGAAATGAGTCGTACGGGAATTGTGGCAATGGCGCGCGGGTGTTCTATTTTAACGGTTCATTCATAGGAATAGGAGAAAAATATGGCAAAACATTACAGCGAGAAAGACGGCGATTTAAAATTACTTAAAGGGAAAAAAATTGTCATTTTGGGATATGGTTCCCAGGGACACGGGCAGGCGCTCAACTTAAAAGAGAGCGGTATAAATGTGGTTGTTTCTGTGCGGGCGGGCGGGCGAGGCTATCACTTAGCTAAAAAGCATGGATGGGAAGAAGGAAAAAATCTTTTTACCGATAACGCCGCCGCTGTCAAGGGAGCGGATTGGGTTCATTTTCTTTTGCCGGATGAAACCCAAAGAGAAGTTTGGGAAAACGAGGTAAGGCCCAATTTAAAAAAGGGAGCGGTTTTAAGTTTTTCACACGGATTTAATATTCGTTTTAGCCAAATTGTTCCGCCGAAAGAAGCGGATGTGGTTTTAATTGCTCCTAAAGGGCCGGGCCATTTAGTGCGCAGAACTTATGAAGAGGGAAAAGGGGTTCCGGCTTTAGTGGCGGTGGAGCAGGATTATTCTAAAAAAGCGTTAAAGCTCGCGCTCGCCTTTTGTAAAGGAATAGGAGCGACAAGAGCCGGAGTCATAGAAACTACTTTTTCCGAAGAGACCGAGACCGATAATTTTGGAGAACAGACAGTTCTTTGCGGCGGCGTGGTGGATTTAATTAAGGCTGGTTTTGAAACCTTGGTCGAGGCAGGGTACCAACCCGAGATTGCCTACTTTGAATGTCTGCACGAACTAAAGCTTATTACCGATCTTATTCAAGAAGGCGGAATTTCTTGGATGAACTATTCCATTTCGGACACGGCGGAATATGGAGAATATTCTCGCGGCCCCAGAATTGTAACCGCAGAGACTAAATCCGCGATGAAAAAAATTCTGGAAGAAATTCAGTCCGGAGAATTTGCCAGAGAATATCTTTTAGAGAATCGCGTGGGGCGACCTGTTTTTAATTCCGCCCGCAAAAAAACTCAGAATCACCCCATTGAAAAAGTAGGGGCAGAGCTTCGTTCTATGATGCCCTGGCTTAAGAAAAAGGAATAATTATGATAAAAACTTTTGCCGATATTTTTCAGGTACCAGAGCTCCGTAAAAAAGTTCCGTTTACGTTACTTATCTTAGCCGCTTACCGTTTAGGGGCGGTAATCCCTCTCCCTGGCATCAATGCCGAAGCGATGCGCGCCCTCTTTGAAACTCAAAAGAATACGCTTCTTGGTTTTTTAAATATTTTTTCAGGCGGGGCTTTAGGCAGATTTTCCATATTTTCCATGGGGGTGATGCCCTATATTAACTCTTCTATTATTATGAGTCTTTTGCAGGGAGCCCATGTCTTTCCTTATTTAGATAGGTTGTCTAAGGAAGGAGAATTGGGAAGGAAAAAGATATTGCAAATTACCCGTTATCTCACTTTGGTTTTAGGGATCATTCAGTCTTTTGGTTTGGTGTATAGTTTGGCCCGCCTTCCGACTCCGGGAGGGATTCCCATTGTCAATGATTTATCGGTCGGTTTTTATATGGTGAGCGTTTTAACGCTGATGGCGGGGACTATTTTAATTATGTGGATGGGCGAACTCATTACGGAACAGGGCGTAGGAAACGGAATCTCTTTAATTATTTTTACCGGAATTATTATAGGCTTACCGAAAGGAATTCAAGATCTATTCCGATTATTAAGAATCGAAGAAATTTCCATTTTTGGGGCTCTTTTTTTGGTAGCGGTGGTGTTAGCCTTTACCGCTTTTACTGTCATGGTAGAAACGGGCCAAAGAAAAATTTCTGTTCAATACGCAAAACGGATGGTAGGGCGGCAAGTCATGGGAGGTACCAGCACGTTTCTTCCTATTAAAGTGGATACTTCCGGCGTTATTGCCGTAATTTTTGCGGTTTCCATTCTTTCTGTTCCGGTAACCCTGGCGCAGTTTTTTCCCCAATCTGGAATGTCTCAGAAATTTATGAGTTTTTGGAATAGAGGTTCCTGGCTTTATGAAGTTATCTATGGAAGTTTAATTGTATTCTTCTGTTACTTCTATAATTCCATTCAGTTTAATCCTCAAGATTTAGCTGAGAATATGAAAAAGTGGGGCGGTTTTATTCCGGGCATTCGGCCGGGAGAAGCTACCGCTCAATACATTCAGACCATTTTGGAGCGCATCACTCTATGGGGAGCCCTCTTCATTGTGATGATTGCTATTTTGCCGGATATCTTACGCCAAAAATTGAATGCTCCCTTCTTTTTTGGTGGGACCGCTTTGTTAATTGCGGTGGGGGTAGCCTTAGATACGATTGGACAAATTGAATCGCACCTGATTATGCGCCATTACGAAGGATTTATGAAGAAGGGACGCATTAAAGGGCGATGGTTTAACGTTCGTTGAAGATTGTATTGTTAGGGCCTCCAGGCTCAGGAAAAGGAACACAGGCTGCTGTTCTCGCTAAAGATTTAGGGTATGCTCATATTTCTACAGGAGAAATCTTGAGGGAAGAAATTCGTAAGAATTCTCCCCTGGGACTCCAGGCGCAGGAATTTGTGAAATCCGGAAAATTAGTGCCCGATGGGGTTGTGATCTCTATCGTTAAAGAGCGCACCAAAAAAGAGGATTGTAAAAATGGGTTTATTTTAGATGGATTCCCGCGCACGATTCCTCAGGCCGAAGCGCTGGAAAAAGAGGGAATCACTATTGATAAAGCGGTTTCTTTGGAGGTTACAGAAGAAGAATGTGTGCGAAGACTTGGAGATAGAAAAAGCTGTCCCCAATGCGGCGCGGTGTATAATCCCGTAACACGTCCTCCTAAAAATGAGGGGATTTGCGATCAGTGTTCCAGCGCTCTTATTCAGAGAGAAGACGATAAAGCGCAAACTATTCGGGAACGATTTAGAGTTTATAGCCAGAAAACGGCGCCTCTTTTAGATTTTTATAAAAAGTCAAAACGACTTTTTTCTTTAGACGGCCATTTAAATCCAGAAAAAGTTTTGACAAATTTAAAAAATTTAGTATGATATATTTTTCCTCTAGGGCGTAAAGATCCCTAGCTTGCTCTTTTTTTATCCTTGTGGAACTAAAAAGTGATAAAGAGATCTCATCTCTAAGAGTTGCAGGCAAATTAGCAGCTCAGCTTTTAGAAGCGATTTGTTTGCAAGCGAGGGCTGGTCTTACCACAGGGGATCTGGATGTATACGCCGCCGGGTGGATTAAAGAACATGGAGCAAAACCAGCGTTCTTAAATTATCGCGGCTTTCCTAAAACGATCTGCATTTCCGTGAATGAAGAAGTGGTCCATGGAATCCCAGGGAATAGAAAGATTCGGGACGGAGACCTCCTTGGGATTGATGTGGGGTTGTTTTATGAAAGTTGGTGCGGAGATACCGCTAGAACTATTTGTATTGGAGAAATATCTCCTCTCCAAAAAAGGTTAGTGGAAATTTCTAAACGTTCTTTGGATGAAGCTATTAAGCAAGTTGTCGTGGGAAATAGAATCGGAGACATTTCCTACGCCATGCAATCCCTGGTTGAAGAGGCCGGCTACAATGTGGTGCGCCAATATGGCGGCCATGGAATTGGCAGAGCGTTGCATGAAGATCCCCATATTCCTTGCTTAGGGCAAAAAGGAACGGGTTTGAGGCTTAGAGAAGGGATGGTGCTCGCTTTAGAAGTGATGGTGAATGCAGGATCTCCCGATGTGCTCCATAAAAGCGATGGTTGGACGGTCTATACCGAAGACGGAGCTCCCTCCGCTCATTTTGAACATATGGTAGCCTTGACCAGTCAAGGCTCAGAAATTCTAACAGTTTTATAACTATGGTTAAAGAAGAAAAAATAGAAGTGGAGGCAAAGGTTTTAGAGTCCCTTCCCAACGCAATGTTTCGAGTGGAAATTGAGGGAGGGCATAAAGTTTTAGCCCATATATCCGGAAAAATGCGCATGCATTATATCCGTATATTGCCGGGAGATAAAGTTCGGGTAGAGCTTTCTCCTTACGATTTAACGCGGGGCCGCATTATATATAGAGGAGAAAAAAGAAAGGATACTCCACCCAACTAACATGAAAGTTAGAGCATCGGTTAAAC